>CAZOIG010000612.1:0-7138 GCA_964579235.1 uncultured Gammaproteobacteria bacterium | reverse complement strand
CTTGCTTATTCGGTTTGCCAGAATTTTTTGGCCCGTTATTGCGATTGTTACGGTTATTCCGATTGTTGTTTCGAGACGCATTATTATTACGTCCGCGATTTTGGCCGCGAGTCTGCTTGCCGCGACCGCCTTTTTGGTCCTTGCCTTTGTTACCTTTGCCGCCCTTATTCTGCTTTTTGGGTTTGGCTTCGCCGGTACCAAACAGAGCACGCCACCACCTCACGAACAAGCCAATCTCAACTGGTGCTGGTTTCGGCGCTGGAGCTGGGCGGTCACCCATTTCGATACTTTCGATAGCTACGGCAGGAGCGGTATTGGGCGATACCAATACGGGCTGCGTGGCATTACGTTTTTGGTATCGGGCTTTGCGTGGATCTTCCTTAGGCTCTTGAATTTCAGTTTTATAGCTTGGTTGATTTGGCATGTCGTCCAAATCTTCGCTGCGTAAACGCTGAATCTTGAAGTGAGGTGTTTCCAATTCGATAGTTGGAACAATTGTGATGTTGGTTGCTAAGCGAGACTCCAACATGGTCACTTCATGACGCTTTTCGTTGAGCAAATAGGTCGCTGTTTTAATTGGCAAGTGCGCCACAATTGCTTCTGTGTTCTCTTTGAGCGCCTCTTCTTCGATGATACGCAGCACTGATAATGCTGAAGAACCTACGCTACGGATGTGCCCGTTGCCTTCGCATCGAGGGCAGACGTGGTAATTTGAATCACTGATCGAAGAACGTAGTCGCTGGCGAGACATCTCTAACAATCCAAACTTAGAGATTCGGCCTACTTGCACGCGTGCGCGGTCCGCCTTAAGAGCTTCTTCTAGGCGCTTTTCTACCGCACGTTGGTTTTTGCTGGCCAACATGTCGATGAAGTCGATAACGACCAAGCCGCCTAAGTCGCGAATTCTCAATTGACGAGCAATTTCGTCTGCCGCTTCTAGGTTGGTTTGCAGAGCAGTTTCTTCGATGTCACTGCCTTTGGTAGCCCGCGCCGAGTTCACGTCGATTGAAGTGAGTGCTTCGGTTGGGTCAATTACCAAAGCGCCGCCGGCTTGTAAATGTACTTCACGCGCGTAAGCGGATTCGATCTGATGCTCTACCTGATAACGCGAGAACAACGGTACAGTGTCTTCATAAAGCTTTAGCTTAATGACATTGTTGGGCATCACTTGGTTCATAAAGCGAGATGCACGTTCAAACACTTCTTTATCATCAATGATGATTTCAGAAATATCTGCGCGGAAGTAATCTCGAATCGAACGTACGACCAGGTTGGTTTCTTGATAGACCAGAAACGGCGCGGCTTGTGCTTCTGCGGCAGAGTGGATCGCGTCAGACAGACGTTGCAGGTAATCCAAGTCCCATTGCAATTCTTCAGATGATTTTCCTATCCCCGCGGTGCGAGCGATTAAAGCATGTTGTTTTGGGATCTCTAATTCAGACATCGCCGCTCTTAGTTCTTGCCTTTCACTGCCCTCAATACGTCGCGAAATGCCGCCACCTTTAGGGTTATTAGGCATAAGCACTAAATAGCGCCCCGCAAGGCTAATGAAAGTAGTTAAGGCAGCGCCTTTATTGCCGCGCTCGTCTTTCTCAACTTGCACCAAGATTTCTTGGCCAGCTTCTAATACGTCAGCAATTTTTACTTGTGAGATTGGCGTTTCAGACGAGTAGTTTTTGAAGTAGGAGCGAGATACTTCTTTCATTGGCAAAAAGCCTTGGCGGGCAGAGCCGTACTCAACGAACGCGGCTTCTAAACTAGGCTCTACACGGGTGATTTTACCCTTGTAAATGTTACCTTTTTTGAGCATAGAGCTGGCCGACTCGATATCTAAGTCCACCAGTCTTTGTCCGTCTACGATTGCAACACGCAACTCTTCCGAGTGGGTCGCATTAAATAGCATTCTTTTCATTTTTCCTCGTAACGATGTGCAAACTTTGTTGCATCAATCTCGATACATGAAGGCGCTGCTCTGAATTGCTTAAGCCGTTTATCAACCGTGCTTAAGAATCAGCTTGTCGCATGTGAGCAAAAGAGTCACTCACTTGTGACCGAGCGAAAGAGGCGGGAATGAATGGTGGGACAGAAGCAGTTAGGTAGCAGTTGGGTAATGACGAAACCAGCGGTGTGCTCGCTTCTTTCAAACTGCCTAGTAAGACTCGTTTAAAGAGTTAGGTTGATAAAACCCGCTCATTATTAGAATCAAAAATCACTTGTTGCGGCATTCGATTAGCGTATTCGCTTAATCGGTATGCGGTTGAACCTGACCAAACTCAAGCAATTCTAATTGAATTTCCTTGTTTAGCTTACCGAGCGTATTGTCTCAATTCATCGAATTGCACATCGCGCCGGTATGTCATTAACGCAATATTGCGTTTTGGTTCAACAGTTTTCACCGTGTCGGTTTTCTTGAAAACCTTGCCCTGAAGCTTTTAGCTCTTTTCAAAGCTTGTGTGGCAGAGCCGCGTATTGGCTGCTCGTAGACCACTCAAAATTAAGAACTTCTTTGATTCAAAAACCGAGTATTTAAAACCTGTCAGGCTGACGTGCTCGAGTATCGAGTCGCGGTCGCCGCATTGTTTTAACGCAACAGAGACTAGTTTTAAAGTCTTTAGTTCCCTTTCGCTACGTGGTTTTCAGTCAAAAAATCTACTTCCTAGTTGATTAGTCTCCTAATCATTTCAGGAGTAGATTGTGGGTCGTGATTGTTGTCTTACTGCTATTGTCCCTGGGGGCTTGCCTGACGTTCCTGTTAATCTAAAAACTAGTCCTATAAAAAGTCTTGTTATTAGATAAACGAGGCCTAAAACAAACCACCTAAAAATATTCAATCCGTCTTCTGCCGCAGCGTCGAACGTATCTGACTCCTAAATTCAGGGAGGAGTCTATTCCCCAATTGGAGGGTTCAATTCGAACCAACCTTGTTTATTAAATCCAAAAGTAAAAAGCGTTGTTTACTCGACGCCGTCAAATGACTGCAATGTCGTGCAACAGCACCGTGAATTCTTAGAGTGTTAAAACTCGACTCGATAAGCTTGCTTATCGATTAGCTAAAGCGGGTTTGATTTTCCGTCATCTAAAACCACAAATCATGGTGATATGACTGATCTTCAAACATGAATCTTCTGATCAATTATTTTCCGCCTAATGGGCGGTCAAATGATTCGAAGACTTAAAACGACTCAAGTGATTTGATAAAAATCCCTTAATATCAATACTTTAGCGTTCGGGATAATAGCAGTATGCATGGTATACCGCAATCGCTCAATAATAATCTAGCGCAGTACAAGAATCGGCTAATTGTGTGCTTACAATTGCGTTCTTGCCTGCTAAACAACGCAAATGAAAAACAAGGGTCGCCATTTGTCTAGATTTAGATTACTTTAGCCTTCCCAAGCCCTCTGATTAGACCCAATACCCAACATTTCTCGTGACCGAAAAGCTCAACTATTCTGATCGTAGCAAGCCTAGCTTCATAAAGGTCTCGAGCGAGCAAGCTGGTCAGCGGCTTGATAACTTCTTGTTTTCCAAGCTAAAAGGAGTGCCCAAAACGAGGGTGTATAAAATGATCCGCAAGGGCGAATTGCGGATCAACAAAGGGCGCGCAAAACAAACTACAAGATTACAAGAAAACGACCTGATTCGTTTGCCGCCGCTAAAAGTTGAAACCGCTGGCGTGGTTGACGTAAGCCAGAGCTTAAGCCGCCTACTGAAAGAGTCTATTGTGTTTGAAGACGATCTTTTATTGGTTATGAACAAACCAAGTGGGCTTGCTGTGCATGCAGGTAGCGGCGTAAAGATCGGTTTAATTGAGGCATTACGTAAGGTTCGATCAGAGCTACCCTACCTAGAGCTGGTCCATCGTTTAGACCGCGAGACCTCAGGTTGCTTGGTGTTAGCGAAGCGCGCCAGTGCCTTGCGCGAGTTGCACCGACAATTTCAAGGCGACGGTACACGTAATGAAGGCATTGATAAGCGCTATTTGTGTTTGGTAAAAGGGCAGTGGCGGCATGGCCAGCGTCGCATCGAGAAACCGCTTGATGCTGAAGCGCGGCAACATGGCGAACGTCACGTTGTTGTGTCGAAGCAGGGGCGTTATGCCTGCACCTTAATGCGCCCAGTTAGTCGTTCAAGCACCGCATCTTTAATCGAAGCTAAACTGATGACGGGGCGTACCCACCAGGTGCGGGTACACGCCTATTCTGAAGCGCACCCGATCGCGGGTGATAAGCGTTATGGTGACGAAGAGTTTAATCAGCGAATGCAAAAGTTGGGGCTCAAGCGATTATTTTTACATTCGCACGCGATTGGCTTCAAGCACCCACAAACTCAACAACTGATTGAGATCACAGCTCCGCTTCCCGATGATTTACATAAGATTCTTCGACAACTCAATTTAGACGTGCAGCTAAGCAAAAAGGGTTTCGCATGATTCAGTTAGTGATTTTTGACTGGGATGGCACGCTGATGGACTCGGCTCACAAGATTACAAGCTGCATAGCCGCTGCGGCTTTAGACTTAGGACTAGTAGCGCCCGCGCATGATCAAGCCAAAGTGGTGATCGGTTTAGGTCTTGATGAGGCGATGAAGCGACTTTTCCCGCAGATTGAAGACGACTCATTAAAGATTTTGGTTGAGCGTTTCAAATACCATTTTGTTCATCAAGACCAGACGCAACAGGGATTGTTCGCTGGAGTGGAGCATGGTTTGCAGCAAATCAGTCAAACCGGGGCGCTGATTGCTGTGGCCACTGGTAAGTCTCGAGTGGGCTTAGACCGAGTGTTACTCGAAACTCAGCTCAGTAATTATTTCGTTTACACGCGCTGTGCTGATGAGTCGCGTACGAAACCGCATCCTCAAATGCTGCACGATATCCTGGACTTCACGGCAATTCCGAGCCAAAACGCTATTATGATTGGCGATACAACTTTCGATATGGATATGGCGGGGAATGCCGATATGATGGGGCTTGCGGTGAGTTATGGGGTTCACGAGCACTCGAGTTTGGCTGCTACGCCAGCTGAGTCAATAGTTGATTCGTTCGAGGGCGTGCTTGATTGGTTGCAACAAAAAGGCTTACAGGAAGCATTTTCATGACATGAGTAGTACCACCCAAACAAGTGACCAAGATATTTTGGGCAGCCTAAAAGATATTGAAGAGGGCGGTAAAGGATTGCGCTTTTCGGTAAAAGCTTTAGATCCTCGGCCTGGCTTGGAAGATGAGGAAATTCCGGCATTTGTGGTGAAGTACGATGGTCAACCTCGAGCATTCCTTAATCGTTGTGGGCACATAGCTGTACAGCTTGACTACTCTCCCGGTGAGTTTTTTAGTGATGATGGGCAAACCTTGATGTGTGCAACGCATGGGGCCGAATACGCCCCAGACACTGGAGCCTGCCTTGGCGGCCCTTGTTATGGTATTGGGCTTGAGCCCCTCAATGTAAGTCTTGTGGGTGACGACATCATCCTCAACGACGACCGGTATACGGTATACAAGCAAGTCTAATTTTTCCGTTTAGACCACTTAACTTATTCAATCAGCAAACGTTAGAGAACAAAACTATGTTCGGCAACAAAGACAAAAAGGTAGTCCTGCCTGGAAATAACAACGCTAACAGCAGCGACAGTCAAATTTTGCGAGACTTGGCGCAGGAGTACGCTAAAGAACTGAAGTGGCGAAGAATTTTTAAATTTACCATCTTAGGTTTAGTCATTCTGTACGTGATTTCCGCCATGCGTATGGCCGCCGATGTCGGCGGAATAGCAAATACTGGTGCGCCACATGTCGCCTTGGTTGAGCTGAGCGCTCCCATTGGGATCGGCGTAGGGGCGAGTGCCGACCAGATTAATGACAGTTTGCGTCGAGCGTTTAAGGCACGCCAATCGCAGGCGGTGGTGTTGCGAATTAACAGTCCGGGCGGCACACCCGTTCAGTCAGCAGAGATTAATCAGGAAATGCAGCGCCTAAGAGCTAATTATCCAGAGAAGCCACTTTATGTGGTCATTAATGAGCTGTGCGCCAGCGGCGGATATTATGTGGCGGTCGCTGCCGACGCCATCTACGCTAATCAATCTTCATTAGTGGGGTCAATTGGCGTGATTATGGAAGGCTTTGGATTTGTTGATGCCATGGAAAAAATTGGTGTAGAGCGACGCGTGTACACTGCTGGCGAAAACAAGGCGCTGCTTGATCCCTTCTCACCGTCGGAACAGGCTCAGACGGAACATTTACAAAGAATGTTAGAGGGTGTGCACGAACAATTTATCGAAGCTGTGAGACTGGGGCGCGGAGACAAACTCGATGAGAACGAAGACCTCTTCTCTGGCTTGGTTTGGAATGGTGCTCAAGCTAAACGGCTTGGTCTGATTGACGAATTTGGTTCGCTTGATTTTGTTGCGCGAGAAGTAGTTGGCGTCGATGCGATTGTCGATTACAGCTTTCAACCAGGGTTTCTAGAAGAATTCTCAAGAAACTTTGGTGTGTCGGTCGGTACCGGTATCGCTCAACAACTCGGTTTAGAGCTGAATATAAAATAAAACTCTCGACTAAAGTTGAAACTGCTTGATTAGCGTCTAAGCCAGTTCTTAATGCGTGCCGTGTGCAGTAGGCATTCGGCCGTAACACGCTGAAAAATGTACATTATCCCTGCCCAGCCATTCAAGACGAGGCCTTTGACCAAGCCGGTATAGGCCAATACCAATAGTGGGCTTATAAACGGAAGTAAGCGTGCTCGATCGGTCCAACGCAATTGACTTATCGGTGTGTTGGCTAGTTTTGTTGCATCTAGGGCTGCGTAACGCTTTTGGGCTGCAAGCCAGCGGGCGAACGGTTTTCGATCATCGTGATGATTTTTGCTGATTAGGTTCGCAATATTTCCGCTTAGCTCTAGGCGTTGGGTGTGACCCTCTTGAATATATCGACCCTTGCTCGTCCTGAACAAAGCAATCAACGGTGGGTAAAGTGAGCCACGCAAGGCTACGCCGTTTTGAAAATAGATGAAGCCGTTTCTGAACCCATCTACCTCATCAAGATTGGCGTCGCTTGAGTTTGCTTGACCTGAGAATAGAGTGTGTAGCTCGCTTACATAGTCCTGACTCACTATGTGATCAGCGTCCAGTGCCAGTGTCCAACCTTGTT
>CAZOIG010000611.1:0-5380 GCA_964579235.1 uncultured Gammaproteobacteria bacterium | reverse complement strand
TGCGCCCGCGACATAAGCGCATCCATGCGCAAAAAAAAACGCCGCTCTGTTTAGGGAGCGGCGTAAATAACAGAACGAAGAGAGAGTTACGAAAAGAAATACTCATTTACATTTCATGGGCTTATAGTACCGAGGGTCGCCGCAATTAAATGAGCGTGTAACGTACTGTTAACCAAATCTCGTGTTTTTTTTCTTTTGGTGTGTTTTTCGCAACAGTGTTGGTGGGTTTTATCACTAAGAACGGCAAAAATATAATTAAAACAGTTACTTATTCTGCATACATTAAGCAAATTAGCATAAGCATATAGATCTTAACAAGCATTCTTAACCACCTATTAGTCTCACTTTTAGTCTCTTTTTGGCCTATTCCGCATGCACTGTTCTGTTCTTATTCCAAGCTACAACCGAATACAGTGTTTGGGCGACGCTATCGACTCGGTGCTTGCTCAGACTCATTTCAAAACTGAAAATTGGCGAGCCGGGCAGGACTATCAAATTATTGTTATTGATGATGGTTCTAATGACGGCACGGCCGCTTTTATCCGTGATTCGTATCCTCAGGTAGAGCTGATAGAGCAGGGCAATAGTGGCGTCAGTGCGGCCCGCAACGCGGGGCTAGCGGTGGCTAAGGGCGAGTGGGTTGGGCTCCTGGATTCTGACGATACCTGGCTACCTAGCAAATTGGCAGCTCAGTTTGAGCAACTCGCGCGCAACAAGTTGCTGGTCTCGCACACTCAAGAAATATGGGTGCGCAACGGGGTTAGAGTCAACCAGCATATTAAGCACAAGAAATACGGCGGTTTCATATACCAACACTGTTTGCCATTGTGTGCCATGTCGCCGTCTTCTATTTTGATTCACCGCAAGGTGTTTGACGCGATTGGTGAGTTTGACGAAGCACTCCCTGCTTGTGAGGATTATGACCTATGGCTGCGCTTGTGCGCGCGTTTTGAGGTGGATTTCGTTGCAGCACCACAGATCATTAAAACTGGAGGGCATGCCGACCAATTGTCACGCCAGTACTGGGGAATGGATCGTTATCGGGTCATCGCTTTGGAAAAGATCTTATTAATGGCAAAGCAGAATCCGCCACCTACTTGGAAGTTGAGCGCATCAGACATAGAACACACTCGCGCAGTGATGTTGAGCAAGTTAGAGATATTACGAAATGGCGCGAGAAAGCATCAAAATCAAGAACTTGAACAGGCAATGCAGGAGAAGCTGCTTAACTGGTCTGGGTTTGAGCTCTAAGAGTAAAGATTAAGGCTTGCTCCGCCGCAGTCAAACTCCTGCCGACACCTTATCACTCAATACGGTAAACTCTCTCGTCCATAAACCAGACTTCAGCTTATTAACGCCAAACGATGAACGCGCCTACGCACCAGAGCTCCACGATCGCATGGGTATTTGCTTCCGAAATAGAAGCGAAGCCAATGGTTGAGCTACTGTCGCTGAAAAAAACGATCAGCAAGCCGTTTGGGCTCTATCAGTCGAGGGGCGTTGAAACCTTAGATCACTGTATTCTTGTTACTGGAATTGGCCACATCAACTCAGCACTCGCCACTGCCTGGCTAGCAGGATTTTTAGATCGACCCGCAATCTGGTTGAACGTTGGCTTAGCCGGCCATCAGTCTGCACCGCTCGGTCAGTTGTGCATCGGTCACAGTGTGTTAGGACCGTCGCTGACGAGAAAGGTCTACCCTGTGCAAGTGCTTAAGCACGCATTCTCTAGTTTGGCTGTACACACTCAAACCGAAGCCAATGGCGACTATAACGACGCTCTGTTTGATATGGAGGCCAGCGGGTTTGTGAACGCGGCGCAACGCTTCGCGAGTCTGGAGTTTGTTCAGGTTTTAAAGGTGGTGTCTGATAACGCAGAGCAACCATTCGAGGATCTAAACATTGCGGATGCTTACGCTTTACTAAAGCCCCATGCGCCGGTGATGCAGGACTTTGCGGTTAAACTGCATGAACTGTTGAGCATAACTCTGGAGCCAAACAAAGCTCCACCCGAGCTGAGTTTCAAGGCGTCGCATAGCCAAAAAAGGATCATTGGTGAACTCATCTACGGGCTGGAGCTGGCGGGACAATGGTCAACTCAGCAGCTCGCGCGTTTAGACCAGTATAACGACGCAAAGTCTGCCATGGCTTGGCTACAGTCTCTGAGCGCAGGTATAGCGCTAAAGTTATGATTCAAACCATTTATGTAGAAGAGGCGGCTCGAGAGCACCCGCGAACACGCGCGATTCTCAAACGTTATACGAACGCTAATGTGGTTATTGTGGCGTCCCATAGCGAAGTATTTAACGGGCATAACCAACACTTTAGGACTCAAAAGCAGCTGCCTTCGCTGATTTTGGCGATAAAAGAAAATACGTTTGTGCATGAGACACCCGCTCAATATGAAACAGGCGGCGGCGCTCATTATTATTTCTCGCACATGCTGAATTGCCTTTACGATTGTCGCTACTGCTTTCTGCAAGGGATGTTTCAGTCTGCGCATTATTTGTTGTTCGTGAACTATGAAGACTTTCTTGACGAGCTGATAAAGGTCGCTGAACCGCATCGCGACGCCACTAAGCCAACTTGGCTGTTCTCGGGTTACGACTGCGACAGTTTAGCGTTTGAACCGGTGTCGCAGTTTGCCGACTTCTTTTTGGACCATGTTCAGAGAATCCCCAACGCTGTACTTGAGCTGCGCACCAAGAGCACGCAAATTCGCTCATTACTAAAACGTGAAGCCAATGAGCAGGTGGTGATCGCTGCCAGTCTGAGTCCCAGCGATGTAGCGCAAGCGCTTGAGCACGGTGCGCCGAGCACTTTAAAGCGCTTAGATGCACTCAAGAAACTGCAAGATCAGGGTTGGAAAATTGGCATCCGTTTTGACCCAGTAATTTGGCACGCAGATTATCAAGCCAGCTACACCAATTTAGTCGAACAAGTGTTCAGTACGCTAAATGGCGATTTACTAGACAGCGTGACCTTAGGCAGTTTTAGAGTGCCGAAAACTTTTTTCAAAACCATGCAAAAGCAATACCCTGAAGAACCACTGTTTAACTTTGGCTTGGAGCTTCAGGCATCAGGCCCGGGGAGCATCGGTCAAAGCGGCATGATCAGTTACACTCAAGACATAGAAACCCAAACACTTGATTTTGTTGAGCAGCTTTGCCAAAACCATGTTGAGCCCAGCAAGCTGTTCACCTATCGCAGTCAACGTTCCGAAACTTAGCTAAGTATTTCCTGAGCTTACACTATGAAAAAAACCGCACTGATTACCGGCGCAACATCGTGAATAGGTCTCGCTCTGGCGCAAAGTGCCCACACGCAGGCTTATTCCGTAACCGGTTTGGGACGTGACTTTTCACGCTTCGATTCGGGGCAGAAAGCGCATGATTGTGATCACACGTTCAGCGTGGATATGGCTGAACTTAGCGCCATAGACGACTTTTGTGCACATCAGCGCGATGCTTTAAAGAACCTAGATCTATTGATTCTCAATGCGGGCTATGGTCAGTTTGGTGCGATTGAGCAGTTCTCCACATCGCAAATCCAACGCTTAATTACCACCAACTTAACCGCGAACTTAGTGATGCTGAGTCATCTTGTGCCATTAATGAAGTCAAGTGGCGGTGGCGACATCGTGTTGATGGGCAGCGAATCGGCGCTTGAAGGCGCTAAACAAGGCAGTGTGTATTGCGCCAGTAAGTTTGGGATGCGTGGATTAGCACAGAGCTTGCGGGCGGAATGCGCGACTAGCGGTATTCGAGTGCTATTAGTAAACCCAGGGGCAGTACGCTCTGAGTTCTTTGATGATCTGCAATTCGAGCCTGCAGCGGGTGATGAATTCGCGCTGACTCCTCAGGAGGTCGCCAAAGCGGTGTTTAACGCGCTCAGCTTAGGTCCGAATAGCGTAGTTGAAGAGCTTAATCTACAACCGCTTAAGCGCGCATTCACTAAGAAGAGTTAGTTCATCTGTTTTCATGCACTGCGTTATGCAGTCTCGAGTCCTACTCGATCGTTTAGGCTTTCTGCGGCTTTTCGCTAATGTAAAAGCTGATGTCGGCGGTAAATACTACATCCCCCTGCGCATTGCTGACTTTAACTGGCACATTAAATACGCCTGGTTTTAATGCAGCGGCTTCAAACTCACTAACCGCAACAATAGTGCCCGTGGCTTTGTTTAAGTATTTAACGGTCATTTCTTGTGGAATCCAGCGCAAGCTGGAATCAATGGCCGCATCCAGCGCCATGCCTCCACACATCTCAGCTAAGGAGCACAAGGCACCAGCATTGATTGTTCCAATATGGTTGTGCAAACTGCGTCGGTCCTTAACATGCACCTCGCAATAGGCGGGCGACAACATCACTACCTTAGCCTTAAGGTGTCTGAAAAACGGTGCGCCAAAACCGACCATTTTGCTGAATAGGAAATTGCCCGCGGGCAGTTTAGAAATTTGTTGATAGCGCTGGAAAATTGAAGGCATAAAGTAAACCTTTAGTTGGAGGTCTGTATTTGTAGGTGTTTGGTTGTAGGTGTTGATTGTCAGATTTGGCTCGATAAGCTTTGGCGTTATGATAGATACTTACCTTACAAATTAAAAGCACCAAGCCTTATTCGCTTAGGCAGGAATACTCGTGCAAAATATTCGCTACTCAGACTACCTAGACTCTCGTTTCACCACTGGTTTTACTTACTCTGTGGGCGGAATGGTACTGCGTTCAAGTGTTGAGTTGCCGCAGATTGATGCATACGCGGGCGGTTTAGAGCAGGGCATTGGCGACAATGTGGGTGCACAGACCGAGTTCACATTAGACACGTCTGATTTAGAGCTTATGTATCATGGCCGAGCGCCTTTTGCAGGTGCTACACGCGCTATTGAATACCACTGCAATGTGCACACTGGGCTCATTCGCATTGACTCGCAAGACGCCTACGCTCTGGATCTCGCCAGTCAAACCGCCGTTTGCCTTTTGGCTGAACCCTCAAGTAGTTTGGCTCATGAATTGCTGTTGGGGCCAGTCACGGTAGTATTCTTCAGTGCGTTTAATCGCTATTGCTTGCACGCAGGATGTGTAAACACCCCCGCCGGCAATATCGCGCTGATTGCGGAGTCTGGTGTGGGGAAATCAACCCTGTCTGCCAGTGCCGGTTCGGCTTGGCTACAAATTAGCGATGATGTGTTGGTGCTTGAAACACAAGAATCATCTAGCGGCGTTATTGCAGGTGCGTTTCCACAACTTAAGTTAGCCAGTGCCCTAAGCGATTACTATCTGCCAGAGCAGGGCGGTGCACCGATTAATTCCAACGCTGAATTAGACGCCTTTGTTCGCTTATCCGTAGAACCGAGCGACGAAATAACCGTAAGCCGCCTGAGCGCGC
>CAZOIG010000610.1:0-2396 GCA_964579235.1 uncultured Gammaproteobacteria bacterium | reverse complement strand
CGACCCGTGCAACGCGGCGTCGACCGAGTCAAAGAAGTAGAGAAGTTAGGCTTCGAGCATCTGATCATGCCGCAGGCAAACAGCGCTGGTATTAAATCAAACGGGCTCAAAATCCACACTGTCTCGACGCTTTATCAAGCGCTGAGTCTTGCGTTTGAGTTATAACGAGCGACTAGACACTCTGAAGCTGACGATTATCGCTGTTAGCTTACCCTTCATCGAATCGCTCGTCTGCCACGGCAGCTCAGTTCGCGAGCCT
Organism: uncultured Gammaproteobacteria bacterium; assembly: GCA_964579235.1. Classification (GTDB taxonomy): domain Bacteria; phylum Pseudomonadota; class Gammaproteobacteria; order Arenicellales; family Arenicellaceae; genus Arenicella. Next base: position 2,137 of record CAZOIG010000610.1, on the reverse strand, counting down.
GCGTTCGATGCGTGCCAAAAATCAGGTACACTAAAGCCAGACTAGAGACTGCGCTCCGCGATACCATCACCATCTTGGAGCGCCCAGCTAGAACTGATTTATGTTGAAAATGAGTAAGGAGTAGCGAGGCATGCCGAAACTATCGAGCCGTTTTATACCAATTCCATGTAAGGATTTGGTTTTGGCCTTTGGGCAACTTCTTATCGTTGTTGCTGCCGTCTTCTTTGCTACGCATGCGCGCGCGGTAGAGACTGTTTCTGCCATTGCTTTGTTCAATGACCGCGCCATGCTGTCTCTCGACGGCGAGAAAGCGCGAATCTATAAAGTCGGAGAGCGAGTAGATAATTTTGTGCTGATCAGCTCTAACACCTCTTCAGCGGTGATAGAAATTGCAGGCAAACGCCGCCCCCTGACTCTGAATAGCGGAACTATTCTGAGCAAATCTCTGGGGACTCAAGTCAATAGAGTAGGGCCTGCATCCTTAGAAATTAAGGTCGATGCAAACGGCTTTTTTGAAGTGCCTGGGGAGTTAGATGGTGAGGACCTGAGTTTTGTGGTCGATACCGGTGCTAACTTAGTCGTGTTGAGCAGTGATGAGGCGAATCGAATTGATCTTGATTACGAGCAGGGCGCCCGCACTATCGCGAGCACAGCGTCAGGCAATGCACCGATGTATTTAGTGTTGGTGGATGGTTTGAGTATCGGGCGAGGTCTTAATCGAATCGAGTTGGACGATATTCAAGTTGGCGTAATTGAAGGCCGTTTCCCAGAAAAGCCTTTGCTCGGGATGAGTTTTTTGAGTCGTCTAGCCATGCAGCGAGAAGGCGACACCATGGTGTTAAGCGAATAAAAAGATATATAAATCAAAAGCTAAAGAACCAATCTTAAGCAATATTATCTTTTTTTCTTGGCGCTCAGCTAAATGGTTTTATCGACGTCTATCAACGCGAACGCGCTGTGATTGTGGATCGATTCAAAGTTCTCTGCGTGCACATAATAACGAGTTACGCTGTCGTTGTTATCGAGCACGTTTGCCACATCGCGCACCACGTCTTCCACAAACTTCGGATTATCGTAGGCACGTTCTGTGATGTATTTCTCATCCGGACGCTTAAGAATGGCGAACAGTTCGGCGCTCGCTTGCGATTCGACTGATTTGATTAAATCTTCCAACCAAAAGTCGCGCGTGGTGTTTACACCAACGGTCAAATGCGAGCGTTGATTATGCGCGCCGTAATCAGAGATGTCTCGAGAACACGGGCATAAGCTTTTTACTGGCACGGTAACTTCTAGAGTTGAGGCAATGTGTCCCTCTTCGATTTGACCCACTAGGTTGACTTGATAGTCCATCAAGCCTTTTACTCCCGATACGGGCGCTGTTTTCTCGATAAAGTAAGGAAACTGCATCTCAATATAGCCTGCTTCAGCCTCCAATCGTTTGACCATTCGGCTTAGCAACTTGTTAAAGCTCTTTGCGCTGACTACGGTTTCCTCTTCATTGAGCATTTGCACAAAACGTGACATGTGCGTGCCTTTTTTATCGTGAGGCAACGCGACAGACATAGAAAAGGTTGCGACGCTTGAGGCTTCACTGCCGTCTTTACGGATAACCGTAATCGGGTGCGAAATATCTTTAATGCCCACGCGATTAATCGGTATTTGCCGAGTATCTTCGCGGTTCTGAACGTCTTCCATTTGTGTATTATCTGATTTATTCAAGGTTTGCTACCTGTTTAGTGCTCGATCCACCGCAATTTTGAAGAGGCTTGGCGAGGTATGACTCGTCGTTGTTGTGAACTCGACGGGTGCTTAAAATAATTTGCTTAGTGATCTCAGTGCTGATTTGATCTTAGGCTGATCCGACTAATTTAGACTCGGCATTATCCTCATCGTCGGTGTAAAAAGCGTGCACTGAGGCGATCATGCCAGCCGCGTCTAAACCACAGTCACTTAACAGACCGGCTTGACTCCCGTGGTCCATATATCGGTCTGGAAGTCCTAAATTCAATACGCGCGCTGCGGTTTTCTGAGCAGACAAGTACTCATTGACGCCTGAGCCCGCTCCACCTGCGACCACGTTCTCTTCGACTGTGACTAATAACTCATGAGTTTCAGCAAGCTCGTCAAGCAAGCCGTG
>CAZOIG010000609.1:0-1589 GCA_964579235.1 uncultured Gammaproteobacteria bacterium | reverse complement strand
ATCAGCAATCTTGCATCGTACTCTGCGATCAGCTCGCCGACTAAGTCGGTGAACTCAAACAAGCTGGTGTTGCCACGACTGCTAAAACCGTGCGACGGGCCATCAAAGGCAAATACCGAAAACCCCTCATCTACGAGCTGAGGAACAATGTCTGCAAAGTTACCCGCCTGCCCCTCCCAACCGTGGATCAACAATACCGGTTTTCCAGCGTTTCGCCATTCATAGAGTTTTATATCGAATCCCTGAAAGGAAAAGTTCCTTTGCGTGCTCGTATTGAGAACGTCTAGTTCTCGATCCCGTAACTTTTGAGTCTGAGGATTAGCCAGCTTCCTGAAGCCCACTTCGACAAAAAACCAGGGAAAGAGGTATGAGAGCAAAGTAATAATTTTCATAAGGTGGTCTAAATTGTGCTGCCTTAGCTCATGAGCCTAAATCCGCGAGGCGACCTCGCGTAGCGCCGCAGCAAATTCCTCTGGGGCCTCTATGTCTGGAAAATGTCCACATTGGGGTATACGGGTTAAGGAACCATTTGGCAGCATCTCCAAAGTCTTCTCGGGATTTGTCTTTTTGTGACTCTTATCTAACTCACCCCAGAGCAGTATAGTAGGTTGGAGAACCGTTAAATCATCGGCCGTCACTGCTTCTCTGAAAAGTGCCTGAAGGGCCGATGCTAAGGAGAACCGTGCCCCTCGTTTAAATGATTTTTGCGTATCCTGTGTCATAGCACTCGTATCAAAATGAGCTGGAAACGCGGTGGTATACCAAATGCTCGTGACTTTGCTTTTCAATAGCTTCAACGCCAACTGACCAACAAAAGGAGTCCTCATAAGCCCTTTAAAATCGACTCGTCTTGCCCAACGCTTCGACTCATCGATAGACGGCGCCTGACCTAAAACCAAACCCTTAATCAAATCTGGTCTTTTTTTGGCAGCTAACAAAGCCGGCAACGCAGCCACACATGTAAACCCTAAAATGGCGTTATCCACGTCAAGTTTCTCCAGAACCTCGATCGTTACCCCGGCGTGATGCTCCATGGAATATTGGTATTGAAATTGGGTAGAGGAATAACCAAAACCAAGAGTATCGAAAGCCAAAACTTGAAAATCGTGAGCCAACAAGTCGATGAGAGGCTTCATTTGCTCAATCGTATTGGGCGGATCTGGAGCCAGCACAACAGTGTACTCAGCGCTTTCGTTCGCACGTAAAACGTATCTTGTTTTACCTCTCTTCAAGTCGATCCACTCCGAATGAAAAACATCTTCAAGCGAAATTTTCTTTATTCTTGGGAGATTATCTATTTGATTGGCAATTTTTAGCATAATTCTAAAAGTCTTTTAGCGAGTTCGTATTGACCTATTTCAAGATGCTTTCCTAAAACCAGCATCGCGCCACGGCCTTACTAGACTCGACCTTACTAAACTCGAAGCAACTTGATCATTAACCCTAACTCATCCGTTCATCATTGCAAAGATGATGATCACCTCAGATAACTGACGTTGCAGTATTCAGATCTATCGCGAAGACTGGACTAAGGTAAATGAAGTCGAAGGGGAAGCCTCAATCAGCACATTGCACTTACCCCACTCACT
>CAZOIG010000608.1:0-5306 GCA_964579235.1 uncultured Gammaproteobacteria bacterium | reverse complement strand
GTTACACCGGCCAAGAAATTGTGGCAAGAATGCACTATCTGGGGAAACTCAAACAAAGGATGTTCCGTTACACCATATCCAGCACCTCCGACAGCCCGTTAATTGGCGAAGAGCTCAGTACATCAAAAGTAGTTGCTGAAGAGGCTGGTGACACACCACCTAAAGAGGCAGGGCAAGTCTTGTACGCCGATACTCAACAGCAATACGCTTTGATAGTAATCCGTTTGAGTTATGCTGGAAAGGCTCTTACGAATGCTGACAAGAGCCTACGTTTTGAGATGTCTGAGTTACCTTACGATGTTTCGACAACTGGCTAATTTGAGTGCCCCGAAATCTATCGAGACACGACAGCCTACAGACGATTGTAAATAAGGCGGGTTAACCTACTTCGATGAGGCCGCGCAACCTTTTCGGTAATGCGGCTTCGGCTTTTCGATAATGCGGCTTCGCCTTACTGCGCAGCAAAAGTGTTGCACGCGTTGATATCACCCGTTCGCACCCCTTGACTGAACCAGTAGGTTCGCTCTTTGGAGCTGCCGTGTGTAAACGCTTCACGTTGCACGGCTCTGCCTGCATTTTTCATGATTTGATCATCGCCCACGGCAGCGGCCGCGGCTAGGCCTTCTTCGATATCACCCGCTTCGAGAATTGCATTACGGTTCTCCGTATGGTTGATCCAAACGCCCGCCAAGCAATCCGCTTGCAATTCCATTTTCACGCTCAAAGCATTGCTCTGCGCTCGGCTACCGCTGCTCTGCAGTTGTCGCACTTGAGTGGCAATGCCAGTAAGGTTTTGAATATGATGACCGACCTCATGCGCAATCACGTAGGCAAATGCGAAATCACCTGGAGCCCCCATACGTCGCAGCTGCTCCAAAAAACTCAAGTCGATGTATATTTGATAGTCACCCGGGCAGTAAAAAGGGCCAGACTGAGCCGACGCCGTGCCACACGCGGACCGAACCATATCGCTGAACAAAACCAGCTTGGGCGCACGATACTGTTGCCCCATCTCAGCAAACACTTTGCTCCAAGTGTCTTCGGTTTCGGCAAGAATGGTTTTCACAAACTGTGAGGCTTCGTCATTTTGGGCAACACTTTGCGTTTGAGTCTGAGTTGCGGGACCCAAGCCACCTTGCAATAAAGGCGCCAAAATATTTTGCACATCCGGACCTAAAAATATCCCAACCAGAAGGATTATAATTGCAGCCCCGCCACCTGCGCGGCGCCCCGTGATACGACGCGCACCGCGTCGATCAATCACATTGTCACTTTGTCTTCTTCCTCGCCAACGCATCGCAATCTCACCAATTTTCGTTTAGTTTTTAATATTTATACTCTAACAGCGCCTTCTCATAATACTGATACCTAGCAGCACACGCTAGCCACACTGCCAAATCAGTTGACTGCATCGTCTGCCCCAATCAGCGCGTCCAGCTCCTCGATCACTGTCAAGATCAAACCTACATCTACTCGCTCGCCTATGCGCGCAGAGGCACTCGACTTAGAGTTTTCATACGAAGTCTCGACCGCCGACAATGCCTCTTTAGCAGCCACATGCAAATCATCAAAACCGTACATACCAGCAGAACCCGCCAGTTTGTGTAGATAGTCTCGCAACGCCTGAGCTCCCTCGACTTGAGACTCTTTAGCACCCTGATAGTCTTCAAGAAGACGGCTCAAATCAAGTTTCTTATTCGATGCGCTGGCTCTGTACAAAGACTTCAGTTCTTCAATTTTGTCGACCAAACGGATACCTCCGATTTTGAAACTCTATAATGCGTACGTGATTGGGGTGATTTAAATTTCGAATCACTAATCACCCAGAACTAACTCGTTGGCTAGCGCCACGACATCTTGAGCTGCAATGGGCTTCAGCAAATACGCATCATGATTCAAACCCTCGGGGTTGCGCGCAGCGAACTCTTGTTCCGACGCGCTCATCATTACAATCGGCGCGCTCACGCCTTTCGATCGCAACAAAGACGCCGTCTCGAAGCCATCTTTAACAGGCAAAACGACATCCATTAACACGATATCGAATTGTTGTTTTTCAACTAAGTCGACGGCACCCGAATAATCGGCACTTCGGCTAACCGTAAAACCTGCTTCACTCAGCACGTAATCCAGCATGAGCGCAATATCGTCATCGTCTTCAACCATCAAAAGCGTGCACGGTGACTTGGTCAATTGGCTAAGGGTTAGTTTTTGTGTTTCAGGCGCGCTTACCTGAGTAAGTGGAAGCTCAATTGTTGCGCTCGTGCCCTGCCCTAGACTGGATTCTATGCGCAATTCTCCACCCATCAACTCAACTATCGAATCGGTGATCGTCACACCGAGACCTGTGCCCGGACGCTGGGAGTGATTGGCTTGCCAGAATGGTTCGCGAACCATTGCGAGTTCGGCATCGCTCATGCCCAATCCCGTATCCTCAACACTAAGGGTCAATATACCGTCTTCAAATTGCGAGCAAAGCGTTACTTTGCCCTGATCAGTAAACTTGACCGCATTGCTAACTAGGTTGATGAGGCACTGTCTTAGTCGACTCGGATCCGCCATCAACCAGCACTCCGATAAAGTTTGACTGCCGTTCATTTCGACGACCAAGTCTAAGCCCTTCTGCTGCGCTTGAGGCTTTAGCAAAAATTGTACATCTTGCAAGAGGTCAGCAAGATTTACGGCTTGTAGACTCAGTTGTAACTGCTCGCTTTGGCTCTTCCCATGGTCGAGCAAATTCTCAATCAGGCTCAATAAATGCTGGCTAGATCGCTCTATACCGTTGATCCATTGCCGCGGATTGTGTGGTTCAGACGCTTTTGAATCGACTGCGCTCAAGGTCGATACGTCACCACTGGCAAGCTCTTTTTGCAATAGCTCGGCGTAACCAAGGGTCGATACCAGTGGCGTTCTGAACTCGTGCGCAACGCCAGCAAGAAAAGCGTTTTGTAAGCGCGAGGCTTGCTCTAACGCGGTTGTTTTTTGTTCTAGGGTTTTTAGTAGTTTCTGCTTTTCGATGAGCAATAGTTCGTTTTGGTTCGCCGCTTGCTGCAAGGTACGGCGTTGTGCAATCGCTTCGCTCGCATCGGTCATCAAAATATGCATATAGTCGTCTACATGTAAAACGTTAAGGGTCATCGCTAGGCCATCGTCGCTTTCAATAATTGGCCAACTTACGGCATCAGAGAAATCCAGACCTACCATGCAATCAAACGCATCGTCTACGCGTTCGCCGATCCTCGGCGCTTTCCCTAGGTACAACTCACAATTAGCGCTGACTTCTCTAACAACTAAGTCGCGATCAACTCTTAAATAAGCAAGTTGATTGTTTGCATAAAGATGCTCTGACAGAGTCGCGGTAAGTTGTGTATTGAGTTTAGCCATTTTGCATTCTAGTGGATCATCAACGTCGCTACCCTTTTGGCTAGCTCGCTGGCGCTACAACATCGCCTTAAAGCAATCCTCTACGCCCTCTCCAGTTTTAGCACTAGTGGGAATCAGTGCGATACCGGTACTTTCAGAAAAGTTCTCAAGCTCCTCACACGCCTGCCAACTCTCTAAATCATGTTTATTGACTGCGCATACAAACTGACCATCTCTGACCTTTTGAGTCACGCTTTTGTGCATTTCAATCAAGGCTATTTGGCTCTCTACGCGCGTTCCATCAGCAACGTAAATCACCCCAGCCGCGCCGGCCAGATAACTAAGATTAATAGGCGAAAGACTGTCTCGCCCTGCCAAATCCCAGATCACCAACTTAGTTTGCTCGATCTCCATGGTGTCGATCTTAACGCCAACCGTCGTCAAATATTTTTCCGAGAATACATTGTTCACAAACTTTTGCGTTAGGCTGGTCTTTCCAACCGCGAAATCGCCAACGATGCAGATTTTTTTCTTAGCGATCATCACTCAGCTAGTTCGCAGCAGCGCTGGGCTGCATTGCTTCCACAGCCAAATCAGGTTCTACTTCGACATAAACCCAAGCACTGTTTGCAAAATATCGTCCTAGTCGGCGCTTTTGCTCTAGTCTTAATTCGCCCGATAAGCGCGAGGTATTTAGGCTACCGCCAGTGTCGGTCTCAATCATGACCCCGGCCAGCGTTGCCTCATCAAAGTCAGCCACCAAAGTTTCTCGAATACTTTGCACAGACACTTCGAATTCAGACAACGACAAACGATTATCACGAGCCAAGGCAAGAAGTTCAGCTGTGTGCTTTTCGGCCCACTCTAGCGGTGCACTACCAATCAGGCGAACGCCCTCATCAACCACAACTAAGTCTACGCCAGCGGGTATTTGTAATTGATTATGAAACCGTATGATTTCCACCTGCGGCTCCAATGACAAGAAAGGCTTAGTGCGCAACACCAGCTGGTCAAGCGAAACGCCCGCCAAGCTCAATTGCTCTTCAGGAAGCGGTATTGCGGCATCTCTTAAACCGCGTACAGTGTAGTCGGATCCATTTTTTTCAATTTGGGTGACAACCATGCCCGGGTGCTCTGCCAAAATCTTTTGCACAGATTCATACTCCAACTTTGCCATCCATGCGCTCAACCCAAAGTAAAACGCCAGCGCCACGGCGGCGCAAGCCAATATCAATGTGGCGAAATTGGTTTTCTTTGCCTGTTTGCCCTCCTTCAGCTCGGACTGCAGTATCGGCTCCAAAAACTTCTCAACCTCAGGTAGTTCTAAGGCCTCACCCGACGCCTGATTCAGTTGCGGTGCGTAAGCAACGCGGATTTGCTCTAGAGTATCGTGCAAATCAGTTTGTAAAGAGCGTGGCGCGTCACCAAATATGACGCAGGCCAGCATCAGCTTGGGTCCGTGAGCAACCCAGACGGTTCGCTCCCCAACTTTCAGATCGGTCAGCCTGTCTCCCTGCTCACCCGCAAAAGAGTCGCTAACGAAACTTTCAATCGCTGAAAACATGGCGCCTACGGCGTCGCTGTCTAAGCTTGACGCCGTCTTATCGGAAAGCTGTTCAATCAGCATTCCGGTGTCGCGCTCAATCAAGTACACATGTTCAACCTTAAACACTAAGGACTTAAGCAGGGCGAGTTCGGCATACGGGATGCCGCTACTGAGGGATTGAATGCGCAGTGAGATACCCGATGCCGTGGTGGTTGACTCGAGGGTTCTTTGGACGGTTGCAAGCATGGAACTCATAGCCTGCGATATAGCCTTACGAATAGCTGGCGCTAAAACTGGGTAAAGAATATCACCATAGTACTTCGGCTCAGACTCTATCGATTGCTTTAGGCCCACTGAAACCGGCGTGGTCAATGCTTTTCCTAATGCATCGCTCTTAGCC
>CAZOIG010000607.1:0-2312 GCA_964579235.1 uncultured Gammaproteobacteria bacterium | reverse complement strand
GTTATTGCCGCACATATATCTCACCCAATTTTTATTGTCGAACCCGTAAGTAGTCCTGCATTCTCACCACTTACGCGTTCTAATGCTAAACATCATTCGCGCCCGTAGCCGCGACCTTGCTCCCACCATGAGCTTTTCTTGGCCTTACCGAGATTTTTCTCGTTCAGCTGAAATGTATCTTTACCCTTAAATGGCTCTGTACCAATGATCACGATGGGCTCAAGTGTTTCATTTCCATTGCCGTCAACCGACAAAATGTCGACCAACACCGGCGCAGCACTTACCCCAGGCTTGGCTAGGCTTAGCACCTCAGACTCGCCCGTTAAAAGGTCTAAGCGATAGGCCTTGGAGTTACCCACTGAAGAGGCGCAAAGGCTCGACGTGTCAATACTCGGGCTGTACGAAACACCAATGGCTTGGAAGTCAGCGATCAAAGTTGGATTAATCACTTTTTCATTACTGCCGTCGTTCAGATTAACGTAATAGCCGTATTTGTGAGTTGAACCTGGCAACAAGGGCTTGGTGTTGCTTACTTCAGACAAGTCGCCCGCCTTGATAATGTCCTCACCATTGCCACCATTATTAGATACGTACTCGTAACTTACCTCGTCGTTATCATCTAAAGGCACGCTGAAATTCTCGTCATAAATAACGTAAAAACGGTTGTAAAACCCTTCAGTTGTAAGCGGGCGAGCACGATAGCCGGAGCCAGTAACCAGCGCTATACGATTCTCTGCGCCGTCATCTGTTGCTGGCAGTACCACCGCATCAAGCGGGTTATAAAAACGACGGTCAGCACCTGACTCTTGTAGGTTGGCGATTCGGGCACCTGTCGTGCTTAGCGTTTTACGGTCTGCACCCAGAGTGAAATCAAATCTAAATATTTGGCCCGCCATGTCGATCGCAAAAATTGCATCCAATGCGCCATCGCGGTCTAAATCGACCACCGTTAGTGACGAAGGAATCGCGTGATCCATTTCGGCAACCACCACATCGCCAGAAGTAGTTCCGCGAGTCCGATTAGTTTGATTGCTAGCAGACCACAACACCTCGCCAGTGGCCGCATCCAAGATGTACACCGCATTACCCATCGTGTCTTGACCGACCATATCGTCAGACAAGCTGGCTACCGACACTTGATTGTTGTCGTAGTCAGTATCGTAACCACCGCCAATAATGACGGCGTCTTTTAGCACACAGCTTACCCCGTTACATACAGGGAACTTCGCTAAAGTTGGCTTCGACCAAGTATCACCCAAACGCTCTAAGTCGCCTGTACCGCCTTCGACAGTCCAAAGCTTAGTGACCGGGTTATTACGGCTGTAGCCATTGGTGACATCGATTGCAAACAATTTATTACCACCACGACGCTGAGTCATAAACAAGTGGGCTTTTTCTAGCTCATTGTTTGTGTCGCGTTCAACCATGGCGGTAATCTCACCGTCTAGGCCATAAATATGCTCAGTGACGCCATCAAGTTTTTTGTTGTAATAGCCGCCTAGGTTTTCGAGTAGATCTGGGTCAGGCAAATACGCCCAACGCTCCGAGCCACCCACTTCGCCAGCAACTCCGTCTGATTCATCGGCGCCTTGACCGGTAATTGCGTGCAACAAACCCTGGTTGGTCACCAAGAACACCACGTCTCTGGGCGCGTTCTGACTAGACCCATAACTCAGTACAAATGGAGTACTGTGAATACTCTCAGCCGCGTAACGGTTGGAAGCGTTAGGGTTATCTGGATCAACGGGCTGAGCTTCACCAAGCGTCCAGCGAATAACATCTTCTGCATTTTCAAGCGCTTCGGCATTAGGCGTAGAACCCAGCAAACCACCAACGGTACCGAAAATATCTTCTAAGGAAACCCCGAGCAGATCATCCAGCAAGCCACCTTCTTTGAGCACCCTTAGCGCGTTATCAGCGGCCGCATCAATAGTGTCTCCCGCAAACGACGTAAGTGCTTTTGAAGACGAATCCAAGCTCGCAAGCAGGTTGCGAGGCGCTCTTAACTCAGCCGTAAAACCGCCCTCTACTACACTTGGACCGTCGGCCTGATCTGACCAATAACTTTTTGAGTCGGTAGTAAAGAACCCAGTTTCAATTGAAATGGCATCAGAACCCGTTGCATCCAAAATTTTGGCTTCTGCTCCCACTTTGTATTTTTTAACGTTGCCCGGCCAACGCAAATCAGCCTTCGGCTCAAATACCGCGTAGTAAATGTCTTCACGGTTTTGCAAACGGTTAAACGCGTTTACGGTTACCGCAGGTGCGACAAAGGAGTCAGCTTCAATGGTCTGCACTTGACCCAAAATTCG
>CAZOIG010000606.1:0-2578 GCA_964579235.1 uncultured Gammaproteobacteria bacterium | reverse complement strand
TCGCCGACATTAAGAATGCCCTTAAAAATGACGACATTCTGACCAGTCTAGAAGAGCGTTGCCGAGGCCATGCAAATTTGTTCTTGCATGGTTATCAAAGCGATGATTTTTTCGATCAGCAAGAGTACCTAGACTGGGGGTGTGAAGCGTACCCCGCATCGATGTTTCGAGCGAAATAACTCCCTATGCTGAGTAGCGAGTTGTGAGTAGTGATTCATGATTTTTAGTGCAGCCTAGCTGCACTCGAGAGAGTAAATGTTTAAGTGGTTTGAAAAAGCGGTTCCGCCGTTCCCAGATACAGCTATCGAGATGCCACCCAGCGATCTCTGGGGCTTTATGTGGCACTACACCAAGCCATTTCGGTACCTACTTCTGTGCTTGTTGATTACTTCGGCTGTTATCGCAGTCATCGAAGTGTATATGTTTCAGATCATCGGAAATCTTATCGACTTTATGCAGGCAAGCGATCCGAGCACTTTCTTCGATATCTATGGAGCCCAATTGTTGGGCCTGATGTTTGTGATTGTAGTGGTTTGGCCAGCGATCAGCTTTTTAGATTCTGCGCTTGAACATCAAGGTTTGCTTGGCAATTTTGCGATGCAAATAAGATGGCGCGCACATCGCTACTTGTTGCGTCAGTCGTCGACCTTTTTCGCTAATGATTTCGCGGGCCGTATTGCCACCAAAGTAATGCAAACCGCGCTATCGGTTAGAGATTCTGTGGTCAGCGTGATGGGGTTGATGATCTACGTGATCGTCTATTTCTTTAGTGCCCTAATTATATTTATCAGTGCGGATTTGCGTTTGGCTCTACCATTACTTGCGTGGTTTGCAGCGTACTGCATTGTTATGCGTTACTTTTTGCCGCGGCTAAGAATTGTGTCGATAGAGCAATCCGACGCTCGCTCTTTTATGACAGGTAGAGTGGTGGATGCTTATTCGAATATTCAAACAGTGAAAATGTTTTCTTCCAATAATTCAGAAGAAGACTACGCCAAGGAAAGCATGCAAGACATGCTAAGCAGCGTGTATAAACAGATGCGTTTAGTCACATGGCTAAATACTGCGTTGATCAGCCTGAACGGTTTGATGATAGCGGGCACCTTGGGTTTCGGCCTTTATCTATGGTCTGAATCAATCGTCACCGCAGGTGCGGTTGCAGTGGCGGGCGCACTCTCATTACGGCTTCAGTCAATGAGTCAATGGTTTATCTGGGAGTTGGCTCGGTTGTTTGAGGCGATTGGAACCACGCAAGACGGGCTTAATACAATTGCTCAACCTGTCACCGTGGAAGATCAGAGCGAAACTCGTTTGCAAGTGAGCAAAGCTGAAATTGAGTTTGATAAAGTCAATTTTCAATACTCTGAATTAAACAGTGTTGTGAGTGACTTCAGTTTGCAGATCGAAGCAGGTGAGCGTATCGGTTTGGTTGGGCATTCTGGTGCAGGCAAATCGACGCTGGTTAACCTGCTGCTGCGTTTGTATGACATCAACTCAGGTGCGATTCGTATCGATGGGCAAGATATAGCCAGCGTGACTCAGGAAAGCTTGCGCGATCACATTGCAATGGTCACGCAAGATACGTCTTTGTTGCATCGAACAATTCGTGAGAATGTTGCGTATGGCAAACCGGGCTCGAGTGAAGCTGAAATTTTGGAGGCGATTCGCTTAGCCAAAGCCGACGAATTCTTGCATGATCTGATTGATCACGAAGGTAATCGAGGTCTCGATGCCAAGGTTGGTGAGAGAGGTGTAAAGTTGTCGGGTGGTCAGCGTCAACGCATTGCGATTGCCAGAGTGATACTTAAAAACGCACCCATTTTGATTCTGGATGAAGCCACATCGGCGTTAGACTCTGAGGTTGAAGCGGCTATTCAAGAGCAACTAAATAGTTTGATGGACGGTAAAACGGTGGTTGCGATTGCCCACAGGCTATCGACCATTGCGCAAATGGACCGACTCATTGTATTAGATCAAGGTAAGATCGCTGAATCGGGCACGCACTCTGAATTGATCTCTAAAAACGGTATTTACGCTCGCTTATGGGCGAGACAGTCCGGCGGCTTTATTCCGAGTTGAGCTTATTTGCGCAGCTCGCGGTCATCCTAAAGAGTAAGTGCTGATATTGCCGTTGCGGCCCAAACCAGTTAGATTCTCTGCCAAGCTACACCCTAGTAGCACTTAACACTGCAATTAAAAACTATGTTTGAAATCGTCAAGAGTATCGAGTTTTGCTACGGACATCGCTTGTTAGAGCATCCGGGCTTATGCGCCAATTTGCATGGCCACAACGCCAAGGCCGAAGTCATGTTAGCCAGCGAAACGCTGGACTCTTTAGGCATGGTGATGGATTTCAGTGACGTAAAGGCAGTGCTCAAGTCATGGATAGACGAAACGCTGGATCACACTATGTTGTTGTGTAAAGACGACCCAATGGTAGACGTGCTCAAGCAAAACAAAGAGCGCTTTTATTTGATGGACGAAAACCCTACCGCTGAAAACATTGCCAAACTCATCTTTACCAAAGCGCAAGCCGAGGGCTTGCCTGTTGTCAGCGTTACGCTTTGGGAGTCAGATT
>CAZOIG010000605.1:0-1534 GCA_964579235.1 uncultured Gammaproteobacteria bacterium | reverse complement strand
TGAGAAAGCCGCCGCCAACGAGCAGGCCGACATCTCTGCACCTCTTGCAAGTAATGCGGTTGCTTTTGGTCGCGCAGTTACGAGTAATGGTAAAGGCATTTTGTTTGGCAACCCACATTATCCTTGGTCAGGGCCTTCGCGGTTTCATTTGATCCATATGACCTTGCCGGGCGAGATCGATGTAATGGGCACTAGCTTATTAACGACAGCGGGTGTGTCGATTGGTTTTAATCATGACATTGCGTGGTCGCATACGGTGTCTACCGGCATGCGTGCCACCTTGTATAAGCTTCAACTCAACCCAGACAACCCACGGCAATATCGCTATGGCGATGGTTACAAAGACATGCAGGTAGAGGAAGTCGATTTGGGCGACGCTGATGGACCAATCAAGGTTTACTTCAGTCATTTTGGCCCAATTGTTGAGCGCGAGTCTCTACCGTGGAGCAACACCGAAGCCTACGCGGTACGCGATGCAAATCTTAATAACTATCACGCGGCCGCCACCTATGATGCTATGGGCAAGGCTAAGAATGTGAACGACATTGTAGACGCTCTGAATATCGGCGGCGTGTCTTGGGTGAATACCATTGCCGCAGATAGCGACGGCAACGCGCTATACGCTGATATTTCTACGGTACCCAATGTGGACGCCGAGCTTCTGCAAAACTGTAAAGTTGAGGAAGTGATGATTGGCCGACGCGCGATGATCGTGTTAGACGGCAGCAAAGCCGAATGCGAATGGGAAGATTCGCCCAAGGCTAAAGTCGCTGGCGCGATGCCAACCGAAGCCATGCCAAAGTTGATTCGCGATGACGTGGTTTCTAACTCCAACGACAGTTATTGGTTAAGCAATCCATTGGCGCCATTGGAGGGTTATTCTCCGATTATTGGTGCAGAGCGAACGGCGCGCAGCTTACGAACCCGCGCAGGTCTAAAGTTTATTGATGAGCTATTGCAAGCTGGCCCCGTGGAAGTGTCGGCAACAACCAGCTTGATCGACTCGCATCGCAACTTTGGCGCAGAGCTTTTACTGGATGATCTACTTAAGTTATGCACGGCTGAAAACGACAGCATCATGGCTAGTTGCGAGGTTTTAGCGAAGTGGGACAGAACCCATAAAGTAGACAGCGTTGGTGCGCATATCTGGACAGAAATAATGCGCCAATTGATTGGCGACTCAAGCATTTATCGTGTGCCGTTTGATCTGCAAGATCCCGTTAACACACCTGATGGCTTGAACATTGAGAACGCTGATGTCGCGGCTAAACTTGTGGGTGCTATTGAAAACGCGCAAACCAAGCTGGCGGCATCGCAGATTGCTCTCGATGCTCAGTTGGGCGACATTCAATACGCGCAACGCAACGATCGTAAAATCCCAATCCCAGGTGGTGAGGGTTGGGCTGGAGCCTACTCAATGATCGTCACGCAATTGTCTAAAGAGCCTGGCGTTGGATATTCGCCGATTATTCACGGTAACAGTATTGTGCAGTTCACAACTTGGGATGATGAGGGCAAAGTGGTGCCTCGCGGA
>CAZOIG010000604.1:0-3154 GCA_964579235.1 uncultured Gammaproteobacteria bacterium | reverse complement strand
CTCAAATGCTTATGTTTACTATTTCAATATGGTTCGAGATGGTGAATTAGGTGCAAAAATGGGGGCTTACCATGGTGCTGAGCTGCCATATATTTTTAATACCCATGATGCATGGTTGCCGACTACCGAAGCCGATCATCGTTTGACTCAGCAGATGGCTGAGTATTGGCGGGAATTTGTGGCCCAAGGCTCACCGTTTCCCTCACCATCCTCCAGCTTAGATACTTGGCCAAACTACAGCGAGAAAGCGCGGGCAGCCCTGTTTTTGGGGCAATCTGTTGCGCCAATTAAGCACCCAAGTATTGAACTCTGCCAATTGCTCGATGTGCTCGACTGAATTAGAATCGGCGTCTGGACTGGCTTAGCCGATTATTTCGACAGCCAGAGATCGTTTATCAAAGGGTAGTAATAAAAAGCGGGCTGTTCAAAGCCCCCAGCGACCCCAGATGCACATCATTTTTGCACAGTAAAGCGGCTACACTGCGCGCTTGTAGACTTCCAATAACTCCTAAAAGACTAGAAAACCTAATTAGACAAGACTATGGCTGAATATCAAGCACCCCTAGACGATATGAATTTTGTGGTTGCCGAGCACCTTGACGTTGAGGCGCTGGCCGCTTTGCCTGGCTGCGAAGACTTTTCCACAGAACTTACCGAAAGTATTCTTGAAGAAGCGAACAAGCTGGCTTCAAATGTGTTGTCACCACTGAATTGGGAAGGTGATCAAAGTGGCGTGCAAGTGCACGGCGATGCGCAAGTGAAAACCCCTGCTGGTTTTAAAGAAGCTTACGCGCAATACGCTGAAGCGGGCTATGGTTCACTGCAATTTGACCCAGAATACGGTGGTCAAGGCTTACCCTTCGCGCTGTCTATTCCTGTGCAAGAAATGTGGCACTCGGCGAACATGGCTTGGGGCTTATGCCCATTACTGACTGTGGGTGCTTTGGAAGCGCTTGAGTCGAGTGCGAGCGAGGCTATCAAAGCCAAGTACCTGCCTAACATGGTGTCTGGTAAATGGACCGGGACCATGAATTTAACTGAGCCTCAATCCGGCTCAGATATGGCTACGCTGAAGTCTAAAGCCGAGCGTGATGGCGATCATTATCGTATCAAAGGTCAGAAAATCTACATCACTTGGGGCGAGCACGACATGGTTGAAAACATCATGCACCTCGTCTTAGCCCGCCTACCTGATGCGCCAGCTGGCGTAAAAGGTATTTCGCTGTTTCTCGTGCCCAAATTCCTTGTGAATGACGACGGGAGCTTGGGCGAACGCAATGACGTAAAAGTTGTTTCAACTGAGCATAAACTCGGCGTGCATGCGAGTCCTACATGCGTCATGAGCTTTGGCGAGAAAGACGGTGCAATCGGCTATCTGGTCGGTGAAGAGCACCAAGGATTGGCGTGTATGTTTAAAATGATGAACAACGCACGGCTTGGTGTGGGGCTGCAAGGTGTTTCGATTTCTGAACGCGCGTATCAGCGTGCTCGAGATTATGCCAACGAGCGTGTTCAAGGCGTTGCCCCAGGTGCAACTGATTTTGGTCCGATTATTCACCATCCGGACGTACGTAGGATGTTACTAACAATGCGCAGTATGACCGAAGCCGCACGCGCGGTGGCCTACGTTGCTTGCAGCAGTGTTGATTTTCGCAATAAGGCAACTGACGATGCCGTTAAAGCCAAGCACACTGTACGTTCTGCACTCTTAACGCCTATCGTAAAAGGTTGGAGTACAGAGATTGCTCAAGAGATCACATCTCTAGGTGTGCAAGTCCACGGCGGCATGGGGTTCATCGAAGAAACTGGTGCAGCACAGCACTATCGAGATGCGCGAATTCTGCCTATTTATGAAGGTACCAATGGTATTCAAGCGGCTGACTTAGTCGGCCGAAAAACGCAATTCGACGGCGGCCGAGGCATGGATGAGCTGATCGCGGAAATGCGCGAAGTAGTGAGTGCGGCTCAGAAAGGTAGCGAGCAGTTGCAAGCCAATGCGGCTAAAGTTGCGACGGCAATTGATGCTCTAGAAAACGCTAAAGTGGATCTATTGGCCAAATCTCAAGAAGACCCAGCCTATGCAGGCAGCGTGAGTTATCACTACATGATGTTTATGGGCTACGTGTGTGGTGCATGGCAGATGTTGCACGGCGCTACTGTAGCGGAACAACGTCAGGCTGAGTCCGCTAAACCGTTTTATGCACAAAAAATCGCGACTGCTGATTTTTACATCAACGGCGTTTTGCCGCGTTACTTGGCGTTTGCTGAGATGCAAAAAGCCGGCAGCGCCAGCACCATGGCGCTCGCAGCCAGCGACTTCTAAACACGCCAATGTTTATCGATGGTCAATGGGTAAGCACGAACGCGACGTTCGATGTTACTAATCCTGCGACCGGCGAAGTCATCGGACAAGTTGCGGATGGTTCGCGTGAACACGCGCGGACCGCAATAAGCGCCGCACAGGCTGCGTTTTCCGAGTGGTCGGCATTAACCGCCTACCAACGCGCGGCCTTTTTGATTAAAGCTCACGAGCTGATGGTTGAACAAAAGCAGGCATTGGCCGAGCTGATGACGCGCGAGCAGGGCAAGCCACTTAAGGCTTCTTTAAATGAAGTGCAATACGCCGCCGATTTTCTGCTTTGGTTTGCCGAGGAAGCGAAACGCGTTTACGGTGAAACCATTCCTTCGGCTCGTGCGGATCAACGCTTTATAGTGCGTTATCAAGCGGTTGGTGTAGTCGCTGCGATCACACCTTGGAACTACCCAATATCAATGCTCACACGTAAGCTCGGCCCGGCATTGGCTGCTGGCTGCACAGTGGTGCTTAAGCCCGCCGAGTCTACGCCTTTGTGCGCGCAGGCGGTGTTCAAGATTCTTCAGGAAGCTGGCTTACCAACGGGCGTTGCGAACCTAATTACGGTGAGTGATCCCAAAGATGTTGGTGAGGAGTTTTGCAACAACCCCGCCGTCAAAAAAATTACCTTCACTGGGTCTACGCACGTAGGTCGAATGATTGCTAAGCAGGCAGCGGACCAGGTTAAGCGCGTTTCAATGGAACTGGGTGGGCACGCGCCTTTTATCGTGTTTGATGACGCTGATCCTGTGCATGCAGCAAAGGGCGCTGCTCTGGTTAAATTTTTGAATACTGGCCAAG
>CAZOIG010000603.1:0-2473 GCA_964579235.1 uncultured Gammaproteobacteria bacterium | reverse complement strand
ACGCAGCCGCAAAGACTATCCAAAGGGTCG
Source organism: uncultured Gammaproteobacteria bacterium (assembly GCA_964579235.1). Lineage (GTDB taxonomy): Bacteria > Pseudomonadota > Gammaproteobacteria > Arenicellales > Arenicellaceae > Arenicella. The sequence continues at coordinate 2,443 of CAZOIG010000603.1, read as the reverse complement.
ATTTACGCTGGTATTTTTGGCAGCGCCAGACGATCTTGATCGAGCTGATTCGCACTCATCGCCATTAATCGAATTGACTCATAATTGGGACCCAGAAGAATACTCTGGTGGCCGCAATTTCGGACATTTGGCATTTCGAGTCGACAACATTTACGAACTTTGCGCACGCTTACAAAATGCAGGGATTACAATAAACCGACCTCCACGTGACGGCCACATGGCATTCGTGAAGTCACCTGATGGGATCTCGATAGAGCTGCTTCAACGCGGCGATTCGCTTGAACCAAGCGAGCCTTGGGTGTCGATGGAAAATGTTGGTAGTTGGTAGCCGAGTTAACACAAGCGATTTCGCCCATCGAAAAACTCAGCAGGTCTTTTCAAGCTTAACTCGCTTTACCATAAATGGTTTCTTAATAGGAGCAACACATGAAGCTAATACTCAAAATCGCAACCGCCAGCATCGCTCTAATGTTGAGCGCTAACACCATGGCGCTCAACCTTGGTGAAGAATTACAAAAGTGCGCGGACATTGAAGAGAATCAATCAAGACTCAGTTGCTTCGATGCGCTGGCAGAACAAGTTGCTGGGTTAAATAGTGAAGAACAAACTGTAGCGGCTCAACCCGCCGCGGATATGGACAGTACTATTGGTGGCAGTCGTTTTGTTCCAGAAGAAGAACGTGAGCAAACCATTGCCAACGGCCGAGTTTCTTTTTGTCAGCAATCATACGACAAAAAATATCTGTTTATTTTTGAGAACGGGCAAGTCTGGAAACAGTCTAAAGACAAACGGTATCGCCTAAAAGACTGCGGTTTTGATGTAAACATAGGTCGAGACTTTTTTGGGTTTTATATGGAAATCCAAGGGGAGAAAGCAGGTAAAACGGGCAAGATTCGTATTAAGCGACTCAAGTAGAGAATAGCTCAAGTATGTTCCACATTGCTCAGGTCAACATTGCACAGCTCCAAGCCAAGCAAGGTAGCCCGGTGGTGCAAGGTTTTTTCGACAATATTGATCAGATCAACAAATTGGCAGAGCGCTCTAAGGGCTTTATTTGGCGATTTGAAGATGATTATTACAGTGACCCATTGATGGTATTTAACCTGTCTGTGTGGGAGTCGATTGAAGATCTTGCCCAATTTGTTTACCGCACCGCACATGTTGAGATTATGCGTAGGAAGAGCGACTGGATGACGCCACTCTCGCAAGCACATACCACTCTCTGGTGGGTCGAAAAAGGTACTCTTCCGAGTGGTGACGAAGCGATCGCCAGATTAGAAACTCTTCGACAACATGGGCCTACCGAGCAAGCCTTTAGCTTTGCCGAGCGATACCCGCAGCCAAACAAAACCAACTCTTGACGAGTCATGGGAATCACTACAGCTATGCACACAAACAATTTTATTCATTCGCTACAAGAAAACTGGCGAGCTAAGAATTCTCTACTCTGCGTTGGGCTTGACCCAGATATAAGCAAGATTCCACAGCATCTGCGCAATACTGACAACGGTATATATGAATTCTGCGTTTCGATCATCGATCAAACCCATGACCTGGTGTGTGCTTATAAACCGCAAATTGCCTACTTTGCTGACACCGCAAAAGAAGAACAGCTGCGTGCTGTTATTGAGTACGCAAAAACCAATTATCCAGATATTCCAATTATTCTTGACGCTAAACGCGGCGACATTGGAAGCACAGCAAGCAAATACGCGGTTGAGGCATTCGACCGTTTTAATGCAGATGCCGTCACGATTAACCCATATATGGGAAGAGACTCAGCTGATCCCTTCTTAGAACGAGGAGACAAAGGTGTGGTTATCTTGTGTCGTACATCTAATCCTGGCGGAGCTGAATTTCAGGATTTGCTGGTAGACGGAATACCCTTGTACGAACGCGTTGCGAGCAATGTCGCTCAAGAATGGAACGACAATGGTAATTGTGCATTAGTAGTGGGCGCTACACGCCCGCAACAAATGCAAAGAGTAAGGTCATTGGTTGGCGACATGCCGTTTCTGGTCCCTGGTGTGGGCGCACAAGGTGGAGACGTAAAAGCGCTGCTAAACGCAGGACTTACTACAGCGGGTACGGGTCTGGTAATCAATAGCTCACGCGGAATTATCTTCGCTGGCTCAAACGAGAACACTGGCGAAGCGTTTGCTGCCAAAGCACGCGAGGCCGCAATCGCTTTACGCGACGAGATCAATCTTTATCGATAAAAAAAGAGCGCTAAAAAGCGCTCTTTCTATTTGCTTAGAGTCTGAAAATTCGGAGTCTAACTTGCTTGCTTATCGCTTAGCTGTTTTCGTAACGCTCAACTGAAGACAGAATTTCAGCTCTGGCCTCGTCCTTTCCAGCCCATCCACGAACCTTTACCCATTTGCCTTGTTCAAGGTCTTTGTAGTGCTCAAAGAAGTGAGAGATCTTATCAAGCATTTCTTGT
>CAZOIG010000602.1:0-5572 GCA_964579235.1 uncultured Gammaproteobacteria bacterium | reverse complement strand
GAACAGATGGAGTATAAGACGAATAGAACGATCGATGCCTCTAATCGAATCGGAGGAAGCTCGGAGTTAATCTATAATGCTAAGGAAGGCACAACCTTACATGAAGGCTTCGAGGTAGAGCAGAACGCACAGCTGGAAGTGAAAACTGACGGGTGTGATAACAATGATCAATAGATTATGAATTAAGATAAACAAGGCCGGATGGAGTTATCCTTTCGGCCTTTCATTACATTCAATTAACACATGATGATAACGACAAGAGAGATTACTGGAGTAGTAGACTTAGCGCATTATAATGAGTTATTTACGACCAGAGAATTAGAGGTCTTGAATTTATTGTGTCAAGGACTCACAACCAGGGAGATAGCTCAGGAAATCTACCTCTCTACACATACCATCGAGAGCCATAAGAAGAATATGATCCAAAAATTAGGCTGCCGAAACTTAGTTCAACTCGTAGTATATGCGGTAAAGAATGAACTGGTTTATTGTTGAATAGATAAGTATGTGGTATATCAACATAAATTGGTGTCAGATGCTTTTTAAAGCGATCTATCAATCCTCAGGGACTATATGTTTGACTCTACCTATTTCTCCTGTCTGTAGTTGTACTTTGATGCCATGAGGATGTGATTTTGATTTAGTCAAGATCCTTTTGATAAACCCTTCAGTCAGTTCACCACTTCTTTGATGGTGTTTTTGTACAATCTCTACTAACATTCCAGGTTGCAGAGTGTTTCGATCAGTTCCTTCCATATGATTCATATAAATCCCACAAATATTGCCATTCTTCATGAAGACCCATGGAGCTAACTGGTTGATTAGCTCTCCTGTACCAATACTCTGCATTCCATTGATCACCTTCTTTCCGATGTAAGTAGGCATGGATGTGATTAGCTGGGCCATCAGCTATACGATCAACTATGTCATGGGCCTTATCCCAATCTCCCTGATCGTCATGGTATAGAGCCTTTAAGTATTCGTTCCAAGATGCATCGTATTTCATAATCTGTTAGGTATTAGTATATATGGATGATGCTGTATCCATGATCATTTTCCAGGCCTCTCTTATATGGTTTTCGGTAACATTTAGCTGACCTATCGACATCCTTAAGGTAAACCTTCCATTTACCTTTGTGTGAGTTAAATACAACTGACCTGATTGGTTTAGTTTATTCATGAGCTCATTGTTCAGTTTATTGAGAGTCTGTACATCGTGCACACTAGCAGGAGTCCATCTAAAACAAACTAAGTTCATCGATCGAGGTGCCATTAGTTCAAAGGAAGAATTTGATAGAATGGCCTGTTCTATCCATACGGCATACTCAATATGAGTTCTGAGTATATCTTGTAGCTGTCTCAAACCATAATGCCTTAATACAAACCACAGCTTCAGTGATCTGAATCTCCGGCCTAATGGAATTCCCCAGTCACAATGGTTATTGACTTGATCATCAGAATCAGTCTTTAGGTATTCTGGTAAAATGGCAAATGTCCTAACTAAGGCTTCGGCATCTTTCACAAAGTAAGCAGAACAGTCAAAGTTGGTAAATAGCCATTTGTGTGGATTGAACACAAAGCTATCGGCTTGCTCTATTCCCTTGATAAGGTATTGATATTCAGGGAGTATGAGCGCAGATCCAGCATAGGCAGCATCGATGTGTAGCCAGATGCTATGCTCTTGCGATACCTTACAGATTTCTTCAAGCGGATCCATGGCCATTGTGCCGGTAGTACCTAATGTAGCAATAATACATAGCGGAATAAAACCGTGCATTAAATCTTTCTCAATGTGTTCTTTTAGGGATTGAGCGGACATGCTGAGCTTATCATCCGTTGCGATTTTAACCACATTCTCCTTTCCTATACCAGCGATTTTAGCTCCCTTTTCGGCAGAGGAGTGTGTTTCGGCCGTAGTCTATTAATGAGTTGGGCTGCCCTGAGAGCGATACTGTACCGTTATGAGGTGATCCGTTGCGTTACGCCGGAGTCTTCTTAGCCTTCTTGGTGGTTTTTTTAGCTGCAGGTTTTTTAGCTGTTTTCGTCGTCTTTTTTGCTACCTTCTTGCTTGCCTTTTTAGACGCTTTCTTTGCAACCTTTTTAGACGCTTTTTTGCTCGTCTTTTTCTTGCTCGCCGGCTTTTTGGTCTTGTTTGCAACGGTAGAAGTTTGCGAACCGGACTCAGCTTGACCCACTACCGTCTTAACTTCATTGAGCGTTTCTTCAACCTGCTGCTGCTTTTCTTCAACTGAATCAGCCAACTCGTGACCGAACTGCTTCATGTCGTTTTTAAAGTCGCGCATTTCCTGTTGCGCGGCGCGTAGATCAGCAAATGGTGTACCGCCAATTTCACCCTGCATCTCGTTACGCAAGCGAAACATACCCTGGCGGGCTTTGCGTACCAGAAACGCCGCTTGGCGAGCAACATCGGGCAGGCGCTCTGGACCCATCACGAGCAAAAGCACGATGCCAATTACAAGTAATTCCCAAAAACCAATATCAAACACGCTGATGCCTACGGAGTGTGGATCGTTTTATTGCATTAAGTGCGCCATTTTCTTAATCAGGCGCGGGCGAACTTTAAAACTTTTGCACTAGCTCGAATTACGACTTTGAACCAGCGTCGGTTTTTTCCGCTGCTTCGACCGTGTCATTCAGCTCATCTTCAGCGTCTTTTTTCTCATCAGACAATGCCGTTTTAAAGCCCTTAACCGCACCACCTAGATCACCGCCGATACCGCGCAACTTTTTCGTGCCAAAAATCAAAGCCACGATCACTAAAATAATTAGCAGCTGCCAAATCGAAATTCCACCTAAACCCATCTTTATATCCTCTATTTAATTCGTTTTCGACGCGTCACGCGCCGCCTTTTCGGCCAAGCCTGATACGCCCATGCGGCGATCTAATTCGTCCAATACTTGATCAACGCTCACGCCCTGGTTGGCCATCATAATCATTGTATGAAAACACAAATCGGCCACTTCATAGATGATCTTATCAGCATCATCATCTTTTGCCGCCATTACGGTTTCCGTAGCTTCTTCACCAATTTTTTTCAAAATGGCGTCGTGACCTTTTGCAGCCAAGCTCGCCACATACGATTCGCTGTGTTCGGCTGAACTTAAACGCTCTTGAATAACCTGTTCCAGACGAGACAAAACGTCTTGAGACTGCGTGCTGTCGCTCACTTGTTGTTCCTCGTATCGGCGTAAATCTCGCTGGGGTCTTTCAGCACATCAGCATCGCTGAGCCACTCGCCGTCATTATACACTCTGTAAAAGCAACTATTGCGGCCAGTATGGCAAGCAATGCCGCCGAGTTGCTCAACGCTAAGAAGAATCACGTCGGCGTCGCAATCAATTCTCACTTCATGAACGATTTGAGTATGACCCGATTCTTCGCCTTTGCGCCAAAGTTTCTGACGCGATCGAGACCAATAAACTGCTTGCTTAGTTTCGATCGTCTCACGCAATGCCGTGTCGTTCATCCACGCCACCATCAATACCGAGCCAGTGGCTTGATCCTGTGCAATCGCCGGGACTAAGCCTTGCGCATTCCACTTCACTTCGTCGATCCACTTCATGATTAGAGTCTAACCTCTAGGCCCGCGTCACGCATAGCAGATTTGGCTTGCTCAATCGTGTATTCGCCAAAGTGGAAGATGCTCGCCGCCAAGACCGCGTCGGCACCGCCTTGTTTAATACCATCAACTAGATGCTCCAAGGTCCCTACGCCGCCTGAAGCAATCACAGGGATCGGCACCGCATCGCTGATTGCGCGCGTTAACGCCAAGTCGTAGCCAGCCTTAGTGCCGTCTCCATCCATGCTGGTCAATAGTATTTCACCAGCACCTAGATCGGCCATTTTCTTAGACCAGTCAAGCGCGTCGATGCCCGTCGCTTTGCGGCCACCATGAGTGAAGATTTCCCACTTATTTTGCGCATCGCCTTGCGCAATACTTTGAGTTTGCTTGGCATCTATGGCAACCACAATGCACTGTGAACCAAAGTGTGAGCTCGCTTCACCGATAAACTCGGGGTTAAAGACCGCCGTACTGTTGATGGACACTTTATCGGCACCAACTTTGAGCAATTGGTGAATGTCGGCAAGCTTGCGGATACCGCCACCAACCGTAAGAGGAATGAAGACCTCACTTGCTACGTCTTCAACCACTGAGTACAAAGTATCTCGGTTATCCGACGTTGCCGTAATGTCTAAAAAGGCGATTTCGTCAGCACCTTGTAAGTTGTAGCGCTTTGCTACTTCAACAGGATCGCCCGCATCGCGAATGCCAACAAAGTTGACGCCCTTAACGACGCGACCATTATCAACATCTAGACAGGGAATTAGTCGCTTTGCCAATGCCATTGCTTAGTCCGTTTTATCCGTTCCAGCTTACGCTGTAAGCTCGTCGAGCAGGGTTTGCCCAGCCGCAAAATCCAAGCTTCCCTCGTAAATCGCACGACCCGTTATGATCCCGGAAATACCAGTGCCCTTGAACTTGGCTACCGCGCGAATATCATCCAAAGAGGTCACGCCACCTGACGCAATAATCGGAATCGAAACCGCTTGAGCCAAGTCCGCCGTGGCTTGCGCGTTGACGCCCTGCATCATGCCGTCGCGTGCGATGTCGGTAAACACAATTGCGTGCACGCCGTTATCGGCAAAACGTTGGGCCAAGTCCACCACATTGTGCTCGGTCATTGTAGCCCAGCCATCGATTGCGACGATGCCGTCTTTTGCATCTAAGCCGATGATCAAATTTGCACCGTATCGTTCAGAAATTTGATCAATCCACTCAGGCTCTTGGGCCGCTCGCGTGCCCAAGATGACGTAGCTCACGCCCACGTCTAAATACGCTTGAATAGTCTGTTCGTCACGAATTCCACCGCCAATTTGAATCGGCACATCTGGATACGCAAGAGCGATAGCTTCGATCTCCTTGGCGTTCGCTGGCTTGCCTGCGAAAGCGCCATCAAGGTCAACCAAGTGTAAGCGTCGCGCGCCTTGCTCTACCCATTGCGCAGCCATCTCTAATGGGCTATCGGCGAAAACTGTGGAGTCTTCCATCAGCCCCTGTCGTAAACGTACGCACTTGCCTTCTTTAATATCAATGGCTGGTATTAGTAACATAATCTTTATTCGGTGGCTCTAAAGACCACCATCCCATTGGGTGAAATTGCGGAGTAACTGCAAACCGTCGTCGTGGCTTTTTTCCGGGTGAAACTGTGTAGCAAAAATATTCTTACTGCCCACAGCGGCAACAAACTCATGCCCATAATCCGCCGTAGCCAAAACGTGCTCAGGCGATGATGTGTTCGCGCAATAGCTGTGTACAAAATAGAAATACGCGGAATTGTCGATGTTGTGCCATAAGGCGTGATCGGCAGTTTGCTGGACCGTGTTCCATCCCATTTGTGGAATTTTGTGTGCTTGGGTTTGCAGATCAGAAAAATGTTCTACACGGCCCTCATACCAAGCTAAACCGGGCATTCCACCGTCTTCGGCACAGTAATCAAACATGGCTTGCATGCCCACACAAATCCCAAGCAAGGGCTTTTCAGACTTGGC
>CAZOIG010000601.1:0-2544 GCA_964579235.1 uncultured Gammaproteobacteria bacterium | reverse complement strand
GCGTAAGTAGGGCTGCCAACTTGGTCATTAACCACATTAAGCTCATTGCGACTCTCGGCTAAACTCAGCATGGTTTTATAGAAGTTTTTGCCGATATTGGAATACACCCACGCCGTACGCAGAATCAACGCTTTCGCACCGCTCGCTAGAATGGCAGCCTCGCCGGCTAACTTACTCTCGCCATAGACACCACTTGGACCCGTTGCATCGTCTTCACTGTAGGGCGCTTGGGCATTGCCTGGGAACACATAGTCAGTAGAGTAATGAATGAGCGGAACATCACGAGCCGCGCACAATAGCGCGAGCTGCTCCGCTGAATCTCGATTAATGGCGAAGCTTTGCTCATGCTCAGTCTCAGCCAAATCAACCGCGGTGAATGCAGCAGGGTTAATCAACAAGTCGAACTCGTAATCAGCCAAGGATTCAGTGACGGAATCAGCTTGGCTTAGATCCACAAGCTCTCGACCCAATACCAACAACTCTAGATCGGGATTGGCGTTTACAGATCGTTGCAAGTAGGTGCTCACTTGCCCATGTTGGCCAATAATAGCTACAGTGTGTTTGCTCATTTTATTGATTCAAAAGTTCTTTATTTGGGTCGGAGTGTTATTGAGTCGTCACTCACTTACACGCTCAATTCAGGTAAGTCTTTAAGTAAGGTGCCTACCGCGTCTTTGGCGGAAAGCAAAGGCTCGTCAACCGGCCAGTCGATCCCTATTTCAGGATCGTTCCAAAGCAGACTGCCTTCTTGATCAGGCGCGTACACATCGGTGCATTTATACACCACTTCAGCCGTGTCGCTGGTGACTACAAAGCCGTGAGCAAAACCTTCGGGCACATACAGCTGTTGCTTGTTTTCATCATTTAAAGTGTAGCCCACCCACTCGCCGTAGGTGGGCGATCCGTGGCGAATATCCACCGCCACATCAAAGATCTCGCCCTGCACAACGCGCACCAACTTACCCTGCCATTGAGGATATTGGTAATGCAAGCCACGCAACACTCCTTTTGAAGACTTGGAATGGTTGTCCTGCACAAAGTTGGTGGGCAAGCCGACCTCTTTGGCAACCGCCTGGTTATAGGTTTCCATAAAGAAACCGCGATCATCACCAAACACTTTTGGCGTAACCAAAAGCACTCCCTCTAACTTACACGATTCAACTTGCATCTAATTTGTCTACTCTGATTTAAAGTGATTGCGTGGTGTTCTACTTTCTAGAACCCAAGCATGGATTGCGCTGTATAACTGTTGAGCTGAAAATTAACTCAGCACTCCAGCAAGACCCATTTCGATTAGCCCAATTACAAAGGCGTGATTTTAACCCGTGTGCGTTCGAATAGGCATGGTTTTAAACGGCGGTTTTCAAGTTTTGTTCCGCAGCCATGCTTTAAAGCCATCGCTTAAAAGCCCTATACGCGCCTAATTTCAACAGTTGCTGGTGCAATGCTCAGTCCATCCAGTTCTACTGTTTCAGCGTTGTAGTTAAACAGAAATTCGTACTCGGTCGATACCCTACGTCGAACACCCTCAGGCAAAGGCCAGGTTCGAATACCCGCTGCTGTCAGTCGACGTTCCAGCAAGCTACCCAAGGCGTGTGCGTCTGGCCACGCGGCAAGATAATGAACATCACCTTGCTTAAAGAAGGTCGGCGTACCATCGGCTAACTGCTCAAGCACTTCCACAGAATCACCTAACTCACAATGCTCTAACCATGTTCTGGCGTAACCGCCACCTTGCCATTCTCGCTCATGGCCCTGCGCGAAGGTTTCCACATGCGTCACTTTACAATCGATTTGAGCGAGCGCTGGTGGAAGCTGCTTAGGAATTTGAAAGTCCTCGGTTTTTGAGCCACTGCGCGGCCCAAGAATAAACTGTGCGGACTCCTGTGATAGCGCAGACAACAATGCTTCGCTCCAGGTATACAGCCCCGGGGCGAGCACCACTTTGTAATCGCTAAAATCGGCATCAGGCGAGACGATATCGACATTCACTCCAAGCCGACGCAATGCACGATAAAACTCGAAGACGATACTGAAACCATCAAATTGATCGCCCTGTGGTTGTACTTCCCAAGCCCAGCACGATTCATAATCAAACACGAGCGCTATTTCCGCTTGCTCGAATTCTAATTCGCCCAACTGCTTTATTCTTTGCGCTGCAGACTTCACCTCGGCGAATGCGGTGGCTTCAACATTATCAGGCCGCAACAAGCCTGCGTGCATTTGTTCCTGCGCGAATGGCGCTTGTCGCCAGCGGAAGTAGCAAACGGCGTCGGCTTGATGCGCAATCGCTTCCCAAGTCCAAAACTCGACCATACCTGGCAACGGCGCCGGGTTGTTGGGTGCCCAATTAACTGGTCCAGGTTGCTGCTCCATAATCCACCAACGCCCACGACCTACGGCTCGGTACAGGTCGTGGTGGAGTGCTTGTAAATCTGGATCACCCTGCCTTTCAAAGCGCTTTTGCCACTCGGCATCGGCACCACACCGATCAACTAAAAAGCCTAATGGATAACTGTCCCAACTTGCGATGTCTAAGTCCTC
>CAZOIG010000600.1:0-8340 GCA_964579235.1 uncultured Gammaproteobacteria bacterium | reverse complement strand
ATCTGATCTCCACAATTTATATCCAAGCCGAAGCGATGTTAACACCGCTCGGCGCAGTTATCGCTTTGGGGAAATAGGCGGAGAAGTAAGAGACTTCGGCAAGAATTGTGATTTTGAAGCCAGCGATCGCCAACGCGTGGTAGAGCCGCGGCCTGAGGTTCGAGGCGACATCGCGCGCGCCATGTTTTACATGGTTTGGCGCTACCCAGAAGCCAATCTGCAGATTTTCGATAAGCAAGCTGATTTGCTTAGGCGCTGGCATAAAGCCGACCCACCGAGCCAGAGTGAGCGAGAGCGTAACGCCCGAATCGAAAGTTTGCAGGGCAATAGAAACCCTTTTGTCGATGATCCGAGCGCACTTTGATTCCACAGTTTAAGTCTACGCTCTAAATCTGCTAAAAATCGTTAATTCTGCGCACACAGCTCGGGTTTCCCGTTAGAGTGTGGGTAGATGTTCAAATTTTTAACGCCCTTTCTCGGGTATTTTCAGACGCTTCCCTCACTGAGGTTTAATCATGCAAAGCACTTCAATTAAAACCCAACTCAATCGTTTACTCGCACTCAGCGCGCTCTTCGCGTTAACTGGCTGTGGTAACGACGGATTTAAAGTCACCACACAGTTTGACTCGGCCAATGGCATTGAGGTTGGCGAACCCTTGATTTACGAAGGGCAGCAAGTCGGAGAGGTAATAAGCGTAGAAGAAGGTCCCAACGGTGTGGATGTCGAGCTTTCAATTCAGGACGATCAAGTGTCGCTGTTTCATGCTAAATCGGTGGTCGTGGTGAATACAGTAGACCAAGGTACGCCGGTTGAGTTGTATAACCGCACGACGCTTGACCCAATTCCGCTGGTTGAAGGGCAAGAGTTGCAAGGCTTGAATTCAATGTTTGAACTCGGCGCCTGGCTGGTTGGCGATGCCATTCAAGTTGGCTCTGGCACCTTGTCAGACTTATTCGAGTCCTTTACGGGTTACTTGGAGGGTGAGCAATTTCAGGCCGATAAAGAGCAAGTGCGCGCTCAATTGTCAGCTGCGGCAATGGCCGCTTCAGAAGCGGTGAGCAGTGTAGAGACTGATATCAGTCAAGCGCTTAGTGAATTGAAAGTATCAGAAGGCGAGATCAGCTCAGCGATCGAGCAGATGGGCGAAGAGCTGTCGCCTGTGGTACGTGAACTCAGCGAATCAGGCAGCCAGTTGATTCAACAATTAGAGCAGTTTGCGCAAAACATGGAGTCTGACTCTCAAAGCGATAGTCAATTTGGCGAAGAGCTATTGCAGAGCTTGCAGGGCGTGTTTGAGCAGTTAAACTCTGAGCTCCAAACTGCTCAACCTGAGACTACTCCAGAAGCGTCTGCAGAGGTTGAAGACAAGCTTTAAGCAGACACCGAAACACAGCTTGGCAACACACAAGACTAATCACGAGCCCCTTTAGCGGGGCACTCTTACTGCTTTAGCCTTTTTGTTTTGCCCATGTGTCGCGCAGGCTGACTGTGCGATTCATAACGATTTTGCCGTCCTCAATTTCACCGTCAATTTCGTCAAAACAAAAGTAGCCAACTCGCTCAAACTGAAATCGGTCCTCAAGGCCCGCGTTTAACAGACTGGGTTCTAGCTTTGCATTGGGATAGGTCTGCAGTGATTCCGGATTGAGCAACGCAACAAAGTCGTCAGCCGCGGCAGGACTAGGGTCAGTGAATAGGCGGTCGTAGACACGTACTTCGCCACTCAATGCTTCATCAGCGTTTACCCAGTGGATAATGCCTTTGATTTTTCGACCATCTGCGGTTTTTCCGCGAGCCGATTCTGGGTCGTAACTACAGTGCAGCTCCACAACCTCGCCCGATTCGTCTTGAATCACCTCGTTGCAGGTGATTGCGTAGCCGTAGCGCAGTCTAACTTCTCGTCCTGGGCCTAGTCTGAAATAATCTTCAGGTGGGTCGAGCATAAAGTCGTCACGCTCAATATAAACCTCACGCCCAAAGTTCAATGTACGCTTGCCGAGGCTTTCATCTTTTGGATGGTTCGCAACTTCAAAACCTTCAACTTGGCCTTCAGGATAGTTAGTTATCACGATCTTAATTGGATCGAGCACACCAAAAACCCGCTTGGCAGTTGCTTCAAGGTCTTGCCGTATCGAATTCTCGAGTACGGTCATATCAATCGTGCTGTCACGTTTGGTGACGCCAATCTCAGCGCAGAAGTTGCGAATCGAGCGTGGCGTGTAGCCACGCCGTTTCAAACCGACCAGAGTGGTCATGCGCGGATCATCCCACCCTGAGACATGACCTTCTTTAACCAGCTGAATAAGCTTTCGCTTACTCGCCATTGAGTACTCTAAGTTTGAGCGGCCGAATTCTATTTGACGAGGTAAGGTTTTGCCTTTTTCGCCAGTAATCGTTTCTTCTAGAGTGATGTTGTCGAGTACCCACTCGTACAGCTCGCGATTATCTTGGAACTCCAGCGTGCACAAGGAGTGAGTAATTCCCTCAAGCGCATCAGAGATGCAATGAGTGAAGTCGTACATCGGATAAATGCACCATTTGTCACCCGCTCGATAATGATGCGCGAATCTAATGCGGTACAAAATCGGGTCGCGCATCACCATATTTGGCGAGCTCATATCAATTTTCGCTCGCAGTGTGTATTGCCCCTCTTTGAATTCTCCCGCTTTCATCCGCTCAAACAGATCACGATTCTCCTCTATTGAACGATTTCGATTAGGGCTGTCTTTACCCGGCTCGGTCAAGGTTCCGCGGTATTCGCGCATTTGCTCAGCATTTAGGTCATCAACGTAGGCGAGGCCCTTATCGATGAGTTCTAATGCAAAACCATACAGATGGTCGAAATAGTCGCTCGCGTAGCAGAGTCGATCCCATTCAAAGCCCAACCACTCTACGCTCGAGCGGATCGACTCCATATATTCAGTCGATTCCTTTTCTGGGTTGGTGTCGTCAAAGCGCAAGTTACACCGTCCCTCGAGCTCTTTTGCTAAGCCGAAGTTTAGACAGATCGATTTCGCATGGCCAAGGTGTAAATATCCGTTTGGCTCGGGCGGGAAGCGAGTATAGATTTCTGGGTATTGGCCGTTTCTCACATCATTGCTGGCAATGCTTTTAATGAAATGATTTGGCGCGGCTTTATTCTTACTCATTCGACTTTCTTAGGCAGATTAGTGCGTGGTGACCATTGGACGCCGCGTTGCGGTGTCTAGGAGGGTGAAGCTGTTGATTAGCGCGGATTATAAGTCCACAGAGGTGTAGATAACAGCTATGTCCCGCTATTCAATCGGCATTGGTTTGAGATTCAGCGTGGCAATTGCATGTTCATTCGTTCGCATACATTACTGAGAAACCGGCGGCACCGATGTGTATTCAATTTGTTGCAATACGGGCGTTGCCAGTGAAATGCCAGAGCGAGTTGCTTCGGCCCAGATATAAGCCCTGAATATTTGTCTGATTGCCAGTATGCGTTTGACGTCTTTGGTGTAGTAATACACCGCCCAAGTTACCGCGTAATCGCCCGTATCGTAGACCATCACCTCGGGTTCATACTGTTTCTCGCGTGAATCCTCCGACTGGTCAATGCTGTCGAAGGCGCGTGCGATCATTGCCCGCACTTCCTCTTGTGAGTGCTTGTAGTCAATGTTGAACAGTAAGCATTCTCGCAAACCGCGGGCTGAAGCGAATCGAGAAAGGTTTTGTAAACCGCAATCGCGCAACTTTGCGTTGCGTATCATTAATCTGTGGTTATTGGTCAGATCAAGGCACTCTGTGTGAAAGAGCTTCGTCTTAAAAATGCTTGAGTAAACGGTTTGACCGTCGACTTTGAACTGTACAACGTCGCCTTCCTCACACAATCGGCTATTGAGAATAATAAGACCACTAACGATGTCGGGTGCCCAGCTCGCCTGTGTCATGGCCAGCAGTAAACCAATGATGCCGATTGCCCCGCCAGCCTCTAGCAGAGAGTTAAGACCTAGAATACGTAAGCAACTGACAATTGCGACCACCGCGATTATGACCGCGACAAACAGGCTTAGGCCACGGCTGGCGTAGGTGTCAGAAATTGTGGTGCGGTCATTGTGTATACGCTTTTTGCCAAAGCGCAAGCGCACGAAAAAGTTTATGACTTGCGTAAACACCATCGCAAAGTAAATAACGATCAACGACTGCGTGATATTGGCGAGCCCTTCGTAACGTGGGCTCAGTAAAATATTCAGCAGTACCGCACCGATGATGAGCAAATTTAATGCTCGCATCATCGTCACGCGGGCCTCTAAACCGTCGTCATTGTTCAGCCAGCGGCTAAATGGCTGTGCGAGCAACAGCAGCACTGCGCTGACGCTGATAACGATGATGTCGAAATGGCTGAAGCTTGCCAAAATTGTGTTGATGTCCATGACTTGATTATAGAGAAGTATTTAACTTGAGTTAGCAATACTCGTTAAAACTTAGCGCTCTGCCTTTAGCAAAAATCCACCTGTCTATTCAGCGCTTGTTCCGAAATAACAGTCATACCGCTCGAAAAAGCTCTCAATACGGTTTGATTTTTCGTGCTGATGTAGCCCTCAATGCTGCGTACGGTGTATCCTATTTAGTTCAGCAATATTTGTTATTGCTGCTGCTCGCCCAATCAAGGGTGATAACTTTTAAACCCTCCGTATAATTCTACGACTGAAAATGACTTAACGCTTTTGATCAAGGAGAAGCGAATGATTATTAGTATTCCCAAGGAATCGTTTAAGGGCGAGCGCCGAGTTGCGCTAACCCCAGACTCGGCAAAGCAAATCCAGAAGCTTGGCCATACGTTGCGCATTGAAGCGGGCGCAGGCAAGAACGCCGAGTTCAGTGATGCGGACTACACCGCAGCCGACGTTGAAGTGATCAAGGGCGACAAAATTTGGAGTGACACCGACATCATTATGAAAGTTCGTGGTGTTACCGAAGCAGAAGCAGGCAAGCTCAGTGCTGGGCAAACAGTTATTAGCTTCTTTTGGCCGGCGCAAAACGAGGAGTTGTTGGCGCAACTCGCGAAAGCCAAAGTCAATGTCATTGCTATGGATTGCGTACCACGTTTGTCGCGCTCACAAAAAATGGACGCGTTAAGCTCAATGGCAAACATTGGTGGTTACCGGGCGGTTGTTGAAGCGGCAAATCAATTTGGACGTTTCTTTACCGGTCAGGTCACGGCGGCGGGTAAGGTTCCACCCGCTAAAGTTATGGTGATTGGCGCAGGTGTGGCAGGCTTGGCCGCAATTGGTGCAGCAAAAAGCATGGGCGCGATTGTGCGGGCCTTCGATACTCGCCTTGAGGCCAAAGAGCAAGTTGAAAGCCTCGGCGCAGAGTTCTTAGAGCTTGAGTTTGAAGAAGATGGCTCGGGTGAGGGCGGCTACGCAAAAACCATGAGCAAAGAGTTCATCGACGCTGAAATGGCGATGTTTCGCGAGCAAGCGAAGGAAATAGATATCATTATTACCACTGCGCTGATCCCAGGTCGTCCGGCACCAGAACTCATCACTAAAGATATGGTGGAGAGCATGAAGTCTGGCAGCGTTATTGTCGACTTGGCAGCGGAGCAAGGCGGTAACTGCAAATTGTCTAAAGCCGACAAAGTGGTAACGCATAAGGGCGTTAAGATCATCGGCTATACCGATTTACCAAGCCGCTTGGCGACTCAGTCATCACAGCTTTACAGTACTAACCTACGCCATATGTTGACCGATTTAACGCCTGAGAAAGACGGCAAAATCGACATCAATATGGATGACGAAGTGATTCGAGGTGCTACCGCGGCGCACAAGGGTAAAGTGACCTGGCCGGCGCCCGCACCGAAGTTATCGGCAGCCCCGGCCGCTCCGAAACAGGCACCAGCGCCTGCTCCAGAGCCAGCGCCTGAAATGAGCACTGCGACAAAAGCGAAGATGACATTGGCGGCAATGGCGCTGGGTATGTTAGCGCTACTGGGTGTGGGATCAGTTGCGCCCCCAGACTTTATGAGCCACTTCACGGTATTTGTATTAGCTTGTTTTATTGGTTACCAAGTAATTTGGAGTGTTACACCGGCTCTGCATACGCCATTAATGAGTGTTACCAATGCCATCAGTGGGATTATTGTAGTGGGTGCACTACTGCAGATTTCTTCGTCATCGGGCACGGTTGTGTTCTTGGCTTTCATTGCGATTCTCATCGCGTCTATCAACATTGCGGGTGGTTTTTTGGTCACGCAGCGCATGTTGAAAATGTTTAACAAAGGATAGGGGCTAAGTCATGGCGATTGAAACACTGCCGAATGGCACAGTAACAGCTGCATACATCGTATCAGCGATTTTATTTATTCTTAGCCTCTCAGGCTTAAGCAATCAAGAAACCTCAAGACAAGGGAACTGGTACGGCATTGTCGGTATGACCATTGCGATTGTGGCGACCGTGCTGAACCCGTCGGTCACCAGCTACGGCTGGCTGATTGCCGCGATGGTCATTGGTGGCGCGATGGGCGCGCGCTTTGCAGCCAAGGTCGAGATGACCCAAATGCCTGAGCTCGTGGCCATTCTGCATAGCTTTGTAGGTATGGCGGCTGTATTGGTTGGTTTTGCGACCTACTTTGATCCGACCAGTGCCTATGAAGGTACAGAGAAAACAATTCATAACGTCGAGATCTATCTCGGCATTCTAATCGGTGCGGTCACTTTTACTGGTTCGGTGGTAGCGTTTGGTAAGCTAAGCGGCCGTATTGGTAGCTCACCATTGTTACTCCCAGCACGGCATCTGCTCAATCTTGGCATACTAATTGCGTGTATTTTTATCGGTGCGTGGTTTCTTGGTGCCGATAAGTCTGCGGGTACTGTCGCGCTATTGATTATGACCTTATTAGCTTTTGCCTTTGGTGTGCACATGGTAATGGCGATTGGTGGTGCTGATATGCCGGTTGTAATCTCGATGCTCAATAGCTATTCGGGGTGGGCTGCGGCGGCCACTGGGTTCATGCTCTCGAACGATTTATTGATTATTGTGGGCGCCTTAGTCGGTAGCTCTGGCGCGATTCTGAGTTACATCATGTGTCGAGCAATGAATCGCAACTTCGTGAGCGTCATTATGGGTGGCTTCGGAACCACCGCGAGCAGCGACGAAGGCGACGGCGAGCAAGGTGAAGCCATAGCGATTCAGGCAGAAGAGGTTGCGCAACTTTGTGCTGACGCTAATGAGGTAGTCATCGTGCCTGGCTATGGAATGGCGGTGGCTAATGCGCAGCATCCAGTATCCGACCTAACCAAACTATTAAAGGACAAAGGCGTAAACGTGCGTTTTGCCATTCATCCTGTTGCGGGGCGTATGCCGGGTCACATGAATGTGTTGTTGGCAGAGGCCAATGTTCCCTACGATTTGGTTTTGGAAATGGACGAGATCAATGACGAGCTGGGTGACGTGGACGTGGTTATCGTGATCGGCGCGAACGACATTGTTAATCCGGCCGCGTTAGAGAACCCTAATAGTCCAATTGCGGGTATGCCAGTGCTTGAAGTCTGGAATGCGAAAACTGTAATTGTGTCCAAACGCAGTATGGCGACCGGTTACGCAGGCGTAGAGAATCCTTTGTTTTTCAAAGAGAACACTCGCATGCTGTTCGGCGACGCAAAAGAAAGTGTCGATGCCATACGCCAAGCTCTGTAGACAGAGTTAGCTTTTGGCCACCAATGAAAAGCCCGCCAGCAATGGTGGGCTTTTTATTTTGTAATAGCCGGAGTAGACCTTTCGACGTTTGCGCCCAGCCCAATACCTAAAATGTAGTTACTGGTTTCTCAATGAACGTTGTCGATATTAAGGCTTTCGTGCCGAGCAAGGATTATGAAATTTCAAAAGCGTTTTATTCTGAGATAGGCTTTCAGGCGCAGCGAGTTTCAGACGAGTTAACGCTATTTCAAAATGGCGATTGCCTATTTTTCTTGCAGGCTTTCTACAACGCAGAACTCGCAGAGAACTTTATGTTGCAGGTGTGTGTAGAAGACATTGAAGCTGCGTTTCTACTCTGCGAACGAGCTGAGTACAAAACCAAAATATCGTCGATTACTAACGAACCTTGGGGGCGAGTCTTTTATTTGTGGGGGCCAGTTGGTGAGCTGCGGCATGTTACTCAACTCTTGAACTAAGGTTGTTTCGCATAACTCCTAACGTTGTCCGCTATGACTTATCTGGCTGGTTTGTCGGCGGTTTGCTAGCTGCCTTTTGTTGCTCCTCGGGTTTTTTTGCTGGAGCGGTATCGACAACTGCTTGCATCGATTTGATCGATTCTATTTGATAGATTTCGGCAGATTTAGTATCCATATGATAGGTGACCACAAACGACG
>CAZOIG010000599.1:0-4455 GCA_964579235.1 uncultured Gammaproteobacteria bacterium | reverse complement strand
GTATTGACGATTCTTTCGCTAATGACTTGCTGGCCCAACTTGATCGACAAAACCGCATTCGGGTGAACGAGGCTAACAATTTCTTTCCGACCTTGTTTGTACATCAGTTGCAAGCGCATAACCTTTAATCCGCCCGCGGTTGAGCCTGCGCAGCCGCCCATAAAACTCGCGAGAATGAGCAGTACAGGAAGCGCGCCTGGCCACCATGCAAACCCGGTCGAGGTAAACCCGGTGGTAGTGACGATGGATACTAAGTGAAAGAGGCCATGACGAACTGCGGTAAAGGGTTCAGGGTAAATATTCGCGCTGACTAAGCCGATCAATAGCACAACGGCGAGTAGGCTTAGTACTGATAAGAAAAAGCGATATTCGCTGTCCTGCAAGTAAGGCAATAGCGAGCGCCTTTGCCAGGCAAAGAAATGCAAAGAAAAGTTGGCTGAGGCCAGCAGCATGAACACGATGGCAACTGTTTCCACCGCAACGCTATCGAAGTGTCCGATGCTCGCGTCGTAGGTTGAGAAGCCTCCAATCGCGACGGTCGAAAACGAATGGGCAAGGGCATCGAAAGGCTGCATGCCAGATACAAAATAGGCGAGTGCACAAGCTAGAGTCAGTCCCAAATAAATATACCAAAGCGCTTTAGCGCTCTCGGCTATTCGAGGTGCAAGTTTCGAATCTTTCATTGGTCCCGGCGTTTCGGCACGGTATAGCTGCATTCCACCAATGCCAAGCATCGGCATAATTGCCACCGCTAATACAACGATACCCATGCCGCCTAACCATTGGAGTTGCTGGCGATAAAATAAAATCGATCGAGGTTGCGCGTCAAGATTGGTAAGAATGGTGGCGCCAGTTGTGGTCAAGCCTGACATGGACTCGAAAAAAGCATCGGTGATGCTCAAAGCATTGTTTTCTAAAAGCACAAATGGCAAGCAACCAAAGGTCGCTAAAACCACCCAGAAAGAAACCACCACCAAAAAGCCGTCGCGGTACCGCAGGTCTTGTTTGTGATTTCTTACGGGAGTCCACATCACCAGACCGGTGATCAACGTCACCGAAAAAGACACCAAGAACGGTAAGGTATTACCGTCATCATAAGCATAGGCCACAAGCAGTGGGGTCAGTTGAGTGGCGCTGAACAGAATCAGCAATATGCCCAGAATTCTAGATACGGTATGCAGGTGCATGCGATTCTCAGAGATTAGATGAAGGTGGCGGCCACATGGAAGAGTGACTCCACCTCAGAGATGCAGGCCTTGTCGTCCATAAAAATGATCACGTGGTCTTCGGCTTCAATGCGGGTATCCACATTCGGAATCACCACTTGCTCATTCCGCACGATTGCGCCAACACCAACGCCCTTTGGAAACGGTATGTCGCGCACGCCACGACCAATTACTTTTGAAGAGTTTTCATCACCATGGGCAATTGCTTCGATCGCTTCTGCGCGTCCGCGCCTGAGCGAATGTACGGCGACAACATCGCCTCTGCGAATATGCGCAAGCACCGAGCCAATTGTGGCTAAGCGTGGCGAAATGATGTTGTTAATGGCCGAGTGGTCGAGATGCTCTACATAGGCAGGGCGGTTGACTAAAGCCATCACTCGCTTAGCGCCCAAGCTTTTTGCAAGGTTTGCGGAAAGTAGATTGATCTCGTCTTTTTCAGTGACGGCACAAAATACATCTGCCGCCTGAATGTTTTCTTGCAAGAGAAGGTTTGCATCAGCTGCATCACCTTGTAAAACCACCGTTTTATTCACTTCGTCGGCAATTTCATCAGCGCGTCTAGGATTGTGCTCGATCAGTTTTACACTATAGCCCTTAACCTCAAGCTGTTTCGCTAGGCTCAGGCCAATATTGCCACCACCAGCAATGAAGACGCGTTTAGTTTTATCAATTTTGCCACGCATTTCTCGCATCACTGCGCGAATGTGTTCGGTGGCGGCGACAAAGAACACCTCATCGTTTTCGCGAATTACCGTTTCTGACTTAGGCGTTATAACCTCTTGGTCACGATAAATTGCTGCAACGCGTGTCTCAATATTAGGCATGTGCTCTTTCAGTTCCGACAATTCAGAATTGATCAGAGCGCCACCCGCCACCGCACGCACGCCAACCAATTGCACTAAACCGTCGGCAAAATCCAATACTTGTATCGCCCCGGGGAATTCAATCAAGCGGCTGATGTGATCACGCACGATCACCTCTGGCGAGATCACCACGCTGACTTCGAAAGTAGCCTCGTCAGTGAAAAGTTGCGGGTTCTCCAAATATTCATTCGAGCGTAAGCGAGCGATACGCGTAGGCGTGGAAAACTGCGCCTCAGCAATTTGGCAGGCAACTAAGTTGACTTCGTCGTTGTCGGTAACCGCTAGCAGTAGCTCAGCGTCTTCAAGGCCGGCAGATTGTAATACCGACATGTGCGCGGCGTTGCCCGCAACAGTGCGAATATCCAACCTATTCTGGAGTTGGATCAGCGCTTGCTTGTTGATGTCTACCACGGTGACATCGTTGTCTTCGCCAACAAGAACTTCGGCAATCGAGATGCCGACCTGGCTGGCGCCGAGGATAAGTATTTTCACGGTTTTTGGCTTACTTGGCGTCTTTAGTGTTGATGTCCAATTGCTTCAATTTTCGATACAGATGCGTTCTTTCTAAACCAATTTTTTTGGAAAGCTCGCTCACATTGCCGTCTACGCTTTGCAGATGATGTAAAAGGTAGGCGCGTTCAAATTTTTCTTTAGCTGCGCGCATGTCACCATCAAAATACTCGTTCAGCGCATTACTTTGTTTTTTGATGTTAACGTCGGTGCCAAGCGCTTCATTAACGGCTTGTGATGTGATTTCGCCACCGGTATGCAATAACAGTAAACGTTGCACAACATTTTGCAGCTGGCGTACGTTACCTGGCCAATCGTAGTCGACCAATTGTTTCAGCGCGTCTTTCGCTAAGCTGGGTACGCCAATTTGGTTGCGTTCAGCGTTGTCTTCCAAAAACAGATTGACTAATTCTGGCAAGTCGCGCCGTCGCTCTCTGAGCGCCGGCACCTGGATCGGTATGACATTAAGGCGGTAGTATAAATCCTCTAAGAATAAGCCTTCGCTGACCGCTTCCTGGGCGTTCCCACTGGTTGTTACGATCACCCTTACATCAAGCTCAACGTATTCTGTACCGCCCAAACGCAAGAACTGCTTCTCTTGCAGAGCACTTAGCAATTTGTGTTGAGTCTCCAAATTGAGACCTAAAATTTCGTTGATAAATAGGGTGCCACCTTTGGCGTTTTCAAATATTCCAAGTGTGGATTTTCCTTCGGTTTCGAGACCGAATAATTGTTGGGCGACTCGATCGGTGGGTGTAACCGCTAGATTGAGTTCAACGAATTGAGCATTAGCCCGTGGACTATTCTCATGAATTTTTTGCGCAACCATGCGCTTACCCGTGCCCGATTCACCAGTAATAAAAACCCAGCTGTCGGTAGGGCCAAGCAGTCTTATATGTCGTAAAAGCTCGCGACTCGCTTCGCTTGAAGAGACTAAGGGCGACTTATGTTCGAGCTTGACTTTGAGTCGTTCGTTCTCGGCTCTGAGGCTGGCGTTTTCCAGACCGCGTTCAACGCTGAGTAAGAGCTTTCCAGTTGAGAGGGGCTTCTCTAGAAAGTCATACGCGCCCAACTTTACCGCTTCGACCGCGTTCTCAACCGTGCCGTGACCTGAAATCATAATCACCGGTGTGGTTGTCAGCGCGTCTTCTTCAACCCATCGTTTAAGTACGCTGATGCCGTCTTCATTGGGCATCCATATATCCAGCAGTACAAGGTCGGGTTGAGCCTTGTCGAATTCGCTGCGCGCACTATTTGCGTCTTCCGCAGTGGCCACGTCATAGCCCTCGTCCTCGAGAATATCGTATAAGATATTTCGAATATCGGGTTCGTCGTCGACCACTAAAATTCGCGCTTTTCGTTCAGACATGGCTGAGTAATCTAATCTATCTTGGGTAAGTTGGACTGACTTTATTTGAGCCCTAAATCAGAGCTTTCAGACTGTACGGTATTTTGTGTGCGATTACCACGATACGTCTGCATCGCGTTTACGGGTAAGCGTAAGTGAAACTCGCAACCACCGATCTGGCTATCGCGCGCGGCTACTGAACCACTGTGCTCTTCGACAATCCTTTTTACGATCGCTAAGCCTAAGCCTGAGCCTTTCGCCTTGCTGCTGACGTAGGGGTCAAACACTGAATCGCGAATCTCTAAAGGAATACCGGGACCGTTGTCAGCGATCACGATGTCAATGTATTGCCCCGCCACATTATTGGCGAGACTGGTTTGAATCTGCAGTGTGGCATTTTCGGTTTCTTCTAGCGCATGTGAAGCATTGATGACCAAGTTATTGAAGACTTGCCGCAATGCGGTCGCATTCGCCTTAATTGAGGGCAGGTTCGGGTCGAGCTTCATTT
>CAZOIG010000598.1:0-4767 GCA_964579235.1 uncultured Gammaproteobacteria bacterium | reverse complement strand
TCACCGGTGTACTGAGGAGTAATCAAGTCAAGATACTCGCAGCCCGCTGGCACACCAAGGTCGTTGATCGACAACAATAATTGTCTAGCAATGCCCAAACCACGATTTACTTGATAACTGTCGTTCAAGTCAGGATCGTTGATCAAACCTTTCCAGCCAACAGTCGTTCTTGGCTTTTCAAAGTAGACTCGCATAATGATATGCAGTTCGCCTGCAAGCTCTTGCTTTAGCTGAGCTAGACGTTCTGCGTACTCTAGTGCTGACTTAGGATCATGGATAGAGCATGGCCCAACGACCACAACCATTCTATCGTCCTCTCCCGCCATGATTCGCTCTACGTCTTTGCGCGCTGTTGATGTGGTATCAGCGGCGGTTTCGGTAAGCGGAAATTGCTCGTGAATAATGGCTGGAGAAACTAATTCCTTAGTCTGCGCAATTCGGACATCATCAGTGTGTTTCATGAATTCTAACTTCTATTGTTCTGTCGACTTAACAGACTCTCTCGTGGGTTAATTGATATAAACCTAGCCATAAAGCTAAGGTTTTTGGAAACTAGTGTTTACTTAAAGGTGTTGACTAAAAGGTGTTGACTAATATTGGTTCGTACAGGGCCCGAACTTCGGAACAAATTCACTATACTCTTCAAAGTGCGAACCAAAACCCTCTCAAAGCCGCATAAATACAGCGTTTACCGCCTGTTTCTCGAATCTAACACTGTCTTTAAGTGAAGTCGACAAGGACTTACTTTAGAATGCCAATTAGTCCGCAAAATCAAAGACTTCGCCAAGATTCCTTAAATAGAATCTCATTTACCGAATGTCACGGCGTTGTAATATGTTTGCTGGCGAAATCAGCTAAGATTTGAGATCTTGGCTGTAACGCACAGTTTGGTCTCTTAACCCCCTTTACTTTAATCAATGAATTCACCTGAATCGTCACCTGTTGTTCAGCATATTGCCTCGCAGTCTTCGGAGGAAGAGTTTGGGCCTTCAATGTTTTTGCATCCCGAGTTGAGCTTGCTGGCATTCCACGAGCGTGTGCTGCATATGGCGCTGCGTGAAGACGTACCGCTGCTCGAAAGACTTAAGTTCTTATGCATCTTTAGCTCGAACCTAGATGAGTTCTTCGAGATTCGGGTATCAGGTTTAAAAGCGAAAGCAGCGAGCAATATTGGTTCGGAAACACCAGATGGTATGAGTCCAACCGCCGCATTGGAAGAAATCAGTACAAAGGTTCATAAACTGGTCGAACTACAATACGACACTTTGAACACCATAGTGCTTGAGCAGATGCGCGAGCAAGGCATAAAGTTTTCTTTCATTAAAGATTGGAATCCGGCTCAAAAAAAGTGGCTGAAACAGTACTTTAAGCGCGAAGTATTACCCATTCTTACTGCGATCAGACTCGATTCTACGCACCCCTTCCCGCTCACGATTAATAAAGGTTTAAGCATAGTGGTCGACCTTAACGACCCTGAGCGAGATGACAGCCACAACATTGCAGTTGTACCCGCGCCACGCACACTGCCTCGCTTTGTTAGATTACCCGAGGAATTGTGCGAATCAGAGTACGAGTATGTTTATCTATCCTCGATTATTCACGCGCACATTCATCGCCTCTTCGCCAGCACCGAGGTGTTGGGTTGTTATCAATTTAGAATCACGCGTAACAGTGATCTCTATGTGGATTTGGAGGAAGTTGAAGACTTGGCTCGGACCTTACAAGGCGAGCTGCCCTCCCGCTTGTATGGCGACGCTGTGCGCTTAGAGGTTTCTAAAAACTGCCCCAAACGAATTATTAACCTGCTTAAAGACCGTTTTCAGCTGGCTGATGAGTATGTTTACAGTGTGGATGGTCCAGTCAACCTGAATCGATTAATTGCCCTACCCGACTTAGTCAATCGACCAGAACTAAAGTACAAAGGGTTTACGCCTTCTGTACCGAGCGAATTAATTCATCAAACCAGTGTCTTTGAATTGGTCAACCAAACGGACTTACTGCTCCACCACCCGTTTCAAAGCTTTGTACCGGTGGTCGACTTTCTAAAGCAAGCTGCCTCTGATCCCGACGTGTTAGCGATCAAGCAGACCCTATATCGCACGGGTTCCCATTCTATTTTGGTGGAGCACTTAGCCGCTGCCGCGCGCTCGGGCAAAGAAGTCACCGTGATCATCGAGTTAATGGCACGCTTTGACGAACAAAACAATTTAACCACGGCCGAAACATTACAGGCTGCTGGCGCGCACGTTGTTTACGGCATGGTTGGCAAAAAAACACACGCCAAAATGTTGATGGTGGTGCGCAGAGAATCCGGCAAACTAAAGCGCTACGTGCACCTAGGTACTGGCAACTATCATCAAGGTAACACCAAGCTCTACACCGATTACGGGCTAATTACATCAGACACAAAGATCACACAGGATGTTCATGAGATCTTTATGCAACTCACCACGCAAGGCCCCAATCCTGCGTTAGAACGCCTGTTCCAATCGCCCTTGGGCATCAGTGAGATGTTCCTTGAAAAACTGGAACGCGAAACGCAAAACGCACAACAAGGTAAACCCGCTAGAGTGATCGCTAAAGTCAATGGCCTTAGCAGCGCGAGTATTGTGCAGGGTCTGTATCAAGCTGCCGCTGCAGGTGTTCAAATCGATTTAATCGTGCGAGGCATTTGCTGTCTATTGCCGGGCGTTAAAGGGGTATCGGACTCAATCAGGGTTGTATCCGTGGTAGGTCGCTTTTTAGAGCATGGTCGCGTATTTTACTTTGAAAACGCCGATCACGAGCCCGACGTATTTTTGTCCAGTGCTGATCTAATGCCACGCAATTTGCGTAATCGTATCGAGCAATGCACGCCCATTGCCGATGCAAACCTCAAGCAGACGATCATTGACGAGTTAGAGCTGTATTTAGCGGACAACGTTGACGCATGGGAGCTCACACAGGAAGGCGTCTACCAGCGCAGAACGTCGACACCAGAATCTTCTGTTTCGGCTCAAAATGCACTACTGGAACGCTATACGCATTCGCATTAGACGTCCTAAAGCGTTTGCTTTTTGAGGCTAACGATATTCCAAGCGCAAGCCCACTTGCTTTAACCAAGAGTGTTCTTGCTTTAAATCAGCCTCGGTCAGCGGATTTTGCTGCAACCAACCATCGGCGAAGTTGAGATAGAGTTTACGCCCATCCACCTCTAAACCAAGTTGTTCTGCCGCGTGTGATGTTCTACCGCGATGAATCAACACCGCGAGTCGCAGGATTACCGCGATTCGCTTCGCTGGGGTCACTAACACTGATGGTAGGTCCTCAAACACTTCAAGCGGGAACTTTCGCCGATGCCCGGCAACCATGGCGGCCAGCAATAATTGGTCACGTCGGGCAAAGCCTGCCATATCGGATTTTCCAACTAGATAGGCACCGTGTTTGTGATATCCGTCGTGGCTAACCGACAAACCTACTTCGTGTAAAAGAGCAGACCAGCCTAAGATGTCCTCAAACCAGGGATCTTGAATATCCCAGGCCGAAGCGACCTGCCGGTATAGATTCAAGGCGGTTTCACACACTCGTTCGCCGTGCGTTGCGTCAATATTCCATTTCAGCAACATTGCCTTCACCGTTGCATCGCGCACGTCTTGTGGCGCGTCTCGGCCAACTAGGTCGTATAAGACCCCTTCTCGAAGCGCGATATCGGAAACCGACATTTCTTTTAACTCAAACAACTCGAACAATGCCAATATGATTGATAGTCCACCGGCAAATACCGGCATGCGATCACGGGTTAAGCCATTCAAATTCAAATCATCGATATGCCCAGCACTGATGGCATAGGCTAAAAGCTGCTTGAGGCCCTCAGAGTGCAAACCGTCTTTGGACCAGCCGTTGCTAATCAAAACACCGGCGATCGCCTTCATCGTGCCCGAGCAACCAATCGCTTGCGTCCAGCCTTGTAGGCGAAATTCGCGCAATACCGGCTGGATTGCCAGCTTTGCCGCCAATTGGGCTTTCTCGAAGCGCTTCTCACTGAGCTTACCGTCAGAAAAGTACTTGTTCGAGAGTGTGACACAGCCGAGCTCTAGGCTCTCTCGGCAATGCGCAGTCTCGCCTTTGCCCGCGATAATTTCGGTGCTGCCGCCACCAATATCAATGACTAAACGAGCCTCGTCTTCCGAAGCCGCCCACTTAGAAACGCCAAGGTAAACAAGCCTGGCTTCTTCTCGCCCAGCAATAATTTCGATGCTGTGACCCAAGGCTCGTTCAGCTCTTGCCATAAAACCATGTTTTGACTGCAAGCGCCGTAACGCGTTAGTGCCCACAGCCCGAACATTTTGGGGCGGTAAATCTCTGAGCAATTGCCCAAATCGTTCCAAGCAAGCCAGTGCTCGATCCGCAGTTTCACTATTGAGCTGATCTCGACGATCTAAGCCACCCGCTAAACGAACCACTTCACGTTGACGATCCAATACCGTGAATTCCCCATGTTGGTACTGAGAAATAACCATATGGAAACTGTTGGAACCCAGATCAACGGCGGCATAACAGTCTTGCAGGGCTAGTTGGTCTTGCAGTCCTAAGCTTGGGTCTAGATCGTTTGCCGTAACGGACTGACTTGAAGAAAGTGAGGAATTAGTCATAAAAACAGGATGCTCAATGCAATCCAAAAAAATAAACTGCCTACAGTCTAACTCAGACTGAATCGAAAAAGTGAGACTTAGTAAGATCGCCTTAGTCTGAATCCGTTTGATCAACCAAAGCGTTGCGCCACAAAGA
>CAZOIG010000597.1:0-1789 GCA_964579235.1 uncultured Gammaproteobacteria bacterium | reverse complement strand
CTCCAACGATCGAAGAAATGACAGGGCAGGCCTTCAAACTCACTCCAGTCATCTAAGGCGACATCGAGCTTGTCTGAGCCATGATCATTGGTTGTTGCAATTCGCGCATCAATGCCAATTGCTCGTTGAGCGTTCACCATGTCTACAATGGCAAAGCTCGGTCCGCCCCTGAGCTTCGATACTGATGGGATGATATGCAGAACTTTGAGCGTGTTGACTGGCTTATTCACGCGAGGAACCCGAATGTTGGGCCGGAGCGATCCCAAGTTTTTGCATCGCGTTTAAAAGGCTGATAACCGCCCAGCGTCGATACCACGGCGTTTGCGCGATATGCTCGGGCCAAGCAAAGTCTTTATCCAGTTCTGACCAGTCCTTACCTAACCACTCATTGAATGGAAAGCGAAACCCTTGCTTAGGCCGCTCAACCACCCATGCTGGTAATTCAGGCACTGCATCGATCAGCAGTGTTTTACCTTGCTCCAGCCGCCATTTTTTTGGTATCTGGCTAATACTTTGGTAAAAGTGGGTGTCGACCAACGGCACTCTTAACTCTAGACCCCAGGCCATACTCATCGCATCGGCGTCGCGAAGAAGTTGATTCCGCATGTAAAATTCAAGCTCATAACTGTTTAAGATCGCGTCAGCACTTTTCGGCAAGGTGCTGCTTGGTTTTGCGATATTCAATGCCTTCATTATGCTGCCCGTCTCGCGTCTAGAAAAGATGCCTCTGAAGGCAAAATAGGGCGCGGAGTGACTCAGTGGTTGTGTTAGAAGGTCGAACACGCGGCGCAGCTTTGCGGTGCAGTGCCGCCAAATAATTGCATCGAGTAAGGCAGTAAGAGGCCATAAAGGCGCCAATAAGCGAGCCAATAGTCGAAGTCTGGGGACGTTTTTGAATGAGGCGTACCCGGCAAAAAGCTCGTCCCCCCCAACGCCAGATAGAACCACTTTATAAGCTGCGTCACTTGCCAGTTTGCTGACGCAATATGTATTGAAGCCGTCGATTGATGGCTGGTCTACCGCTGCTAAATAGTCGTCAAAAAGCGCTTGCGCCTCTTGCTGGCTCATTCGCCATTCTGTGTGGTGCGCGCCAAAATGCTCGGCGGTTCGCTTTGCGATATGACCTTCATCCCAGCTCGGGTCTTCAAACGCAATAGAAAATGTGTGGATCGACTGGTCAATACCCTTTTCTCGATAGTGCTCAGTGGCGAGGGCGAGCAGTGCGGTGGAATCGACTCCACCGCTCAGACACAAGCCCACCGGTACATCGCTAACAAAATGTGCCTCAATGGTGTCGACCAGCGCTTCACGCAGATGAGTTACGGCCGCCTTTCTTGACGTAATTTTTGTTTGTTGCGAGCTGGGATTAAGCTCGTCAGGGTTCCAGAACCGCTCAAGTTGGACCTCACTGTCTTGCAAAGTAAGACAGTGGCCAGCTGGCAGGGCAAATACGTTGTCGAGTAATGTATTCGGTTCTTGCAAACTGCCGAGGCGCAAGTACCCATTAATGCCATCGGGGGACGCTTCTAGTAAACCCTCGTTATCAGCGGCGAGTATCGGTTGCAGTGCTTGTACTTCAGAGCTGAAACAAAATCGCTTCTGCTTGGCTGAGTGTGAGTAATAAAAAGGTTTGATACCGAATCCATCGCGAGCCGCCAAGCCGGAGCACGCAACAGAATCCCAGAAAAAGAAGGCGAACATTCCTCGAAGCTCGCTAAGACGAGTTTTGTCGAAGTTTATCAGCCACTGCAGTAGCAAAGCGGTATCACCGCTGCCGCTGATGTCGTGG
>CAZOIG010000596.1:0-3146 GCA_964579235.1 uncultured Gammaproteobacteria bacterium | reverse complement strand
ACAAGACTTGTTCGAGAATCCAGCACACACCTTCGTTGGCTATTTTATTGGCAGCCCTGGCATGAACCTATTGCCTGCAGATATCCGTGATCAAGTTTTGCGCATTGCTAACTTGGAGCTACCGCTTGATTCAAATGTGATACAAGCCGTTATGCGGCGCATGGACCAGTCGAGTACCAAACAATTAAAGCGAGGCATTAGACCAGAGTTCGTGGAGCTGCATTCACCTCCCCAGCAAACCAGTTTCGAAGCCAAAATCACAGATATGGAGAATCACGATTCGCATCGCATTGTCACTTTAGAGTTCGACAATCAAATAATTCGAGCGCGAGTAGACGGTGGCAATCCATTAGTCGAGCGCACCGCCTATGTAAGCTTTCCTTCTGAGTGGATTCGGATGTACGTCGATGACCTTCTAGTTGATACCGCTCAGAATTCAGATGAGACTGAGGCGTCATGAGTCTAAAAGTCCATAACAACAAAGCTTGGTGGCTGGTGTTACCGGTACTCTTGTTAGTGAGCTTCACTGCAGTCATTCCTTTGATGACCGTGGTGAACTTCTCCGTTCAAGACATCTTTGACTCTAATACCGCCTATTTTGTTGGTATTGAATGGTACAAAGAAATCTTAAACGACCCTCGCCTACAAGATGCTTTGGTACGTCAATTTATCTTTTCTGCGACGGTGCTGATTATTCAAATACCGCTTGGCATCCTCGTGGCGCTGATGATGCCCACCAAAGGCCGCATGGCCGCTTTGGTGCTGGTAGTCATCGCTATGCCTCTGCTTATACCTTGGAATGTAGTGGGTACTATTTGGCAAATTTA
Organism: uncultured Gammaproteobacteria bacterium; assembly: GCA_964579235.1. Classification (GTDB taxonomy): domain Bacteria; phylum Pseudomonadota; class Gammaproteobacteria; order Arenicellales; family Arenicellaceae; genus Arenicella. The sequence continues at coordinate 2,319 of CAZOIG010000596.1, read as the reverse complement.
CGGGCGCGCGGACATCGGATTGCTGGGCGCCTTTCTGAACGGCCTCGGGTTTGATTACAACTATGCCTCAGACCCGACAGATGCTTGGCTTACCGTTGTCGCCATGGACGTTTGGCATTGGACATCATTGGTCGCATTACTTTGCTATTCCGGTTTACGCTCAATACCCGACGCTTACTATCAAGCCGCGCGTATTGATAGGGCCTCAAACTGGGCTATATTCAGATACATCCAGCTGCCCAAGCTGCGCAACGTATTAATCATAGCGGTACTCCTCAGGTTTATGGACAGCTTTATGATTTATGCCGAACCCTTTGTATTAACGGGCGGCGGACCCGGAAATGCCACCTCCTTTTTGAGCCAAACCTTAACCAAGATGGCCATTGGGCAATTTGACTTGGGCCCAGCGGCGGCTTTCTCAATTGTTTACTTCCTAATTGTATTGCTTGTTTCATGGTTGTTCTTTACCACGATCACGCATTACGAGAACAAGCGTTGAGGCAAGCGTATGACCATTAAAAAACGCATAGGAATAAGCCTTTATTTAACGTTTTTATTGCTGCCAATCTATTGGTTAGTAATGATGTCGTTCAAAAACAACTCTGAAATTTTGGGCCAGCTCACCTACTGGCCTGAAAACTTCACGCTGGCAAACTACGCTGTGATCTTTACCGACCCATCTTGGTATATGGGGTATGTGAATTCTTTGATCTACGTGGCGATTAACGTCGTGATTACTCTATTAACCGCCCTACCTGCGGCTTACGCCTTCAGTCGTTATCGCTTTTTAGGCGACAAACAATTGTTTTTCTGGCTGTTAACCAATCGAATGGCGCCGCCAGCGGTATTTCTACTGCCGTTTTTTCAGCTCTATTCCACGATTGGACTATTCGACACCCACATCGCGGTCGCATTGGCACACTGCTTATTCAGCGTGCCTTTAGCGGTGTGGATACTCGAAGGTTTCATGTCGGGCGTACCCAGAGAAATCGACGAAACGGCTTACATTGACGGATACAGCTTCCCCCGCTTTTTCGTCAAAATATTTATTCCGATGATTCGCTCGGGCATTGGTGTCACCGCCTTTTTCTCCTTTATGTTTTCCTGGGTCGAACTGCTCATGGCGCGTACCTTAACGTCGGTAGAGGCCAAACCAATTGGCGCGATCATGACCCGCACCGTCGGTGCCGCGGGCGTGGATTGGGGCGTGCTGGCGGCGGCTGGCGTATTAACTATAATTCCGGGCTGTTTAGTTATTTGGTTTGTTCGCGACCACATCGCGAAAGGCTTCGCCTTGGGTAGAGTCTAAGCATGGCAACTAAAATCAATAGTCAAGCAATGCAACACCAAACGAGACAAAACAGGCAGGTAACGCGATGTTGAGCTGGATGGTTTGGTCACCTGTCACCGCGTGGTTTTTTGTCTGTATCGCGCTAATCTTAGTCTGTATGACGGTGGCCGAATTACGCTGGCCGAGTAAGGAGCGCAAAGGTTTTTTGCCAATCACTACCTCTCGCGGCGATCGCTTGTTTATCGGCTTATTAAGCAGTGCATTTTTACACTTAGGTTTTATAGCCAGCAGCGATGTATCCTTGTGGATACCGCTCTCCATCGCGGTTATTTGGACTCTAGTTTTATTACGTTGGGGTTAGCATCAACAGAGCCTATTGTTGCAGGCCTGTTCGCAAGCCCGTACACAGACCGGTTAACTGCTCCGTTCGTGGTTCCGTCCCCCCCGCCAATCGGCATATACTTGTAAACAGAATAAGACACTCACAGCCCAAGACTGCGAACTAAATTGACCACTCGCCCAATGCCAATAACAAAATCATGGGCATCAAGAAACCACCAAGGAGTCATTATGAGACACATCATTGACAGAACACGACTGATTGCAGCGATTTTGGCTGTTGGTTTAAGCCAGAGCGCGCTCGCTAATCAACACAATGCGGCCGCACAAAAATGGCTAGACACCGAATTTACTGAATCGACACTGAGCCGTGAAGAGCAAATGCAAGAAATGGCTTGGTTCATACAAGCGTCTGAAAGTTTCAGAGGAATGGAAATTAACGTGGTCTCTGAAACCATCACCACCCACGAGTATGAATCTCGCGTGTTCGCTAAAGCATTCAGTGAGATCACTGGCATCAAGGTTAATCACGATTTGATACAAGAAGGCGATGTGGTTGAAAAACTACAAACCCAAATGCAGTCGGACCGCAACATTTACGACGGTTGGATCAACGACTCCGATTTGATCGGCACACACTTTCGCTACGGCAAAGTAGTGCCGATTTCAGACATGATGGCGAATGAGGC
>CAZOIG010000595.1:0-4478 GCA_964579235.1 uncultured Gammaproteobacteria bacterium | reverse complement strand
ATTGGCCTAGATGGTATCTACCCGGGCAGCTACTCAAGCTCAACCGTGGCCTTAGACTCCTCGGTGTTGTGCAGCATGGATTATGATGAACTCACCCAGCTTTGCACTTCAATTCCAGCCTTACAGCGCCAATTACTCAGACTTTTGAGTCGAGACATCTACGAGTCGCAAAAGAATAATGCTGAAAGTGCCGACTTGAACGCTGCACAGAAACTAGCGAGCTTTTTGAGCAACTTATCTAGCCGTTACCAAGTGAGAGGTTATTCTTCAACGTCTTTCAACCTTGCCATGTCGCGACAAGATATTGCGAGTCATCTGGGCATCACCCCAGAAACCGTAAGCCGCTTGCTCAAACGCTTTAAACAAGACGAATTGATCGCGATCGAGAATCGACACGTTGAAATTCTGAACCCTCAAGGTGTGCAAGATATCGTGGCCTGTGCCCACGGGTAGATGCGTTTCAATCTAAAAGACGTTTGCCAGCTCAGCACCTCGATGACGCAATAATCTCGCTCTTCTACTCTAGTTGTTCTGGAATCGGTGCCGTTGGCGCATCCAAAGCACACGCGCCGCGGCCGTACAGATCGCAGTCTACCCTTGTCGCTGGTGCTCGACAGCTTGCAAGATCTGCTCAGACAAAACACCTACACAAAAACGTACCGATAAGCGTAATTTGCAAGCGCTCACGTTACCGCTGTCTATGGCGTTGTAATATTGGTGGAAAGATTGATGTGGGTCGGTCGGTCTTAAAAATTAACCACTCCGCTGCTCACTTTTGACAAGAGAGAGTTCGACCAACCCAGGCAATCGGCAAACAGGACACCTATCAAGCACCCATGAAAACTTCAGACTTACTCGTAAAAGCCCTAGAAAACGAAGGCGTAAAGTATATTTTCGGCATACCAGGAGAGGAAAATTTAGACTTTTTGGACTCGCTGAGACACTCCAGTATCGAATTGGTTCTGACCCGTCACGAGCAAGCAGCTGGCTTTATGGCAGCAACCTATGGGCGTCTCACTGGTGAGCCCGGAGTGTGCCTTTCTACACTCGGACCAGGCGCAACGAATTTTGTAACCAGCGCAGCGTATGCGCAATTAGGCGCAATGCCAATTGTGATGATTGCAGGCCAAAAACCGATCAGGAAATCAAAGCAAGGTCGGTTTCAGATTGTCGATGTAGTCAGTCTTATGGATCCGATCACCAAATACTCTCGTCAGATTGTTGACGGAAATAACGTACCGTCGATGGTCAGAGAAGCGTTCCGGCTTGCGGCCGATGAACGCCCCGGTGCCGTATACCTGGAGCTGCCCGAAGATGTCGCGGAAGAAGAGTCCGACGCCAGTCTGTTCGAAGTAGTCAGCCATCGCCGGCCAAGCGCCGATGCAAGCGCCATCAATGACGCGGTTAAAATGATCGAAGCCGCGAAGATGCCCTTACTATTGGTTGGAGCGGGCGCTAACCGTAAACGCTCCAGCGAAGCCTTGAAGCGCTTTGTTGAACAAACGGGTATTTACTTTTTCAATACACAATTAGGCAAAGGCGTTATTGATGAGCGCCACGAGAAATACATCGGCACCGCCGCTCTATCCAGTGATGACTATTTACACTGCGCGATCGAGCGCGCCGATCTCATCATCAACGTTGGGCACGACGTAATCGAAAAACCACCATTTTTCATGGAAAAAGGCGGTAAAAAGGTAATCCATGTAAACTTCTCACCGGCTGAAGTGGACGATGTCTATTTTCCACAGCTGAATGTCGTTGGTGATATTTCAGCCAGTATTGATGCACTGAGTGACCAACTCAATATTCCTGCTGATCGCGATTTTTCGTATTTCGAAAGAGTTCGACAAGAGGTCAATGTACACATTACCAAGTACTTTGAAGACCGTCGATTCCCGATGCTGCCACAACGTTTAGTCCATTTGTTGCGCAGCAATCTGGACGACGACGATATTGTTACTCTCGACAACGGTATCTACAAACTTTGGTTTGCACGCAATTACTCTACCCATCAAGCGAATACCCTATTGCTCGACAATGCGCTCGCGACCATGGGAGCTGGTCTGCCTTCCGCCATGACAGCGAAGCAGCTCAATCCAAATCAAAAGGTAGTCTCGGTCAATGGCGACGGCGGCTTTTTGATGAATTCGCAAGAAATCGAAACGGCTGTTCGACTTGGGCTAGACTTAGTAGTCATCATTCTTAATGACGGCGCCTATGGCATGATTAAATGGAAGCAAGAGGGCGTAGGCTTTGAAAACTTCGGGCTTGATTTCAACAATCCTGACTACGTTGCCTACGCCAAAAGTTTTGGCGCGATCGGGCACCGCCCAGAGAGCCATGACGAGTTTGAGCAGGTGCTCGAATACGCTTTAAACGAGAAAGGCGTGCACATTATTGATCTGGCTGTTGATTACTCTCTCAATCATTCAGTCCTAAATGTTCTGCTTAAGGAGAGCGCCTGCATCATTTAAACATACACATTGATTCGATCAACCGATCAAATTGGTAACAACCACCAGTAAAATACTATGCAAACTCTACAAGTACACAACCCATTCGACCATTCTCTAGTTGGCGAACTACCGATGGCGACGAGTGACGATGTCGAGCAGGCATTAGCCACAGCCGACCGACTAGCCAAAGACCCAGATCTACGTTTACCTGTGCCTCAGCGCATAGAAATATTGGAAAACCTAATCGAGTTGATGTCTGCGGATATCGAGGGCCTTACACAGCTAGCTGCTGCGGAAGGTGGCAAGCCTTATATGGATTCCAAAGTAGAGGTGGAGCGAGCTATTAATGGCGTTAAGCTGGCTATCGAACACATTCCGCAAATGGCGGGTGAACAGGTCCCTATGGGCGTCAATGCGGCATCTATGAACCGCCTCGCGTTTACGCAACGCGAGCCAATTGGCGTAGTTGTTTCGGTCAGCGCGTTCAATCATCCACTCAACCTTATTGTGCATCAAACCGTTCCAGCGATTGCGGTAGGCTGCCCAGTGATTATTAAGCCGGCGGCGGCAACACCGCTATCTTGCTTCAAATTTGTTGAACTACTGCAAGAAGCTGGATTGCCTAAAGAATGGTGCCAAGCTCTGATGTGCTCGCGCGAAGACAGCCAACGTTTAGTGACCGACTCCAGAGTCAATTTTTTCTCTTTTATTGGATCAGCCAAAGTGGGTTGGATGCTGAACTCTAAACTCACGCCCGGCGCGCGCGCGGCACTAGAACATGGTGGCGTGGCGCCGGTTATCGTGGATCAATCAGCGAACATTGACGAGATGATTCCATTGCTGGCTAAAGGCGGTTTTTACCATGCTGGGCAAGTCTGCGTGTCGGTACAACGCGTGTATGTACACGAATCACAGGCTCAAGAGGTCGCCGAAAAGCTAGCGGCAGCGGCGAGTAAAATGAAAGTTGGTGATCAATTGAAAGCAGATACTGAAATTGGCCCAATTATCAGCATGAGTGAGCTTGAGAGGATCGAGTCGTGGGTCAAAGAAGCGCAAGACAACGGCGCACGCACTCTCTGCGGTGGCGAGCGAGTAGGCGATACCTGTTACGCAGCGACCGTATTGCTTGATCCGCCAGAGAACGTCAAAGCATCACAGCACGAAATATTTGGCCCCGTGGTCTGCGTGTACAGCTATAAAACACGCCAAGAAGCAATTGATCGTGCCAACGGTTTAGATGTTGCTTTTCAAGCCGCTGTGTTTAGCCAAAATCTCGACGCTGCGCTAGAGTGCAGCCAGAGACTAGACGCCACTGCGGTAATGATTAACGACCACACAGCCTTCAGAACCGACTGGATGCCATTTGGTGGGCGCAGAACCTCAGGCTTAGGCTTAGGAGGAATCCCCTATTCCATGCATGATATGACACAAGAAAAAATGATTGTGATAAAAAGCCCGTCAATCTAAGCCGGGCAATAATCTCAACGCTACTCTAGCAAAGTAGCGCTAACTCTTTACAATAAAGCTCTGCCGATCTCATAGAGCTTTAAGAAGAGTATGTTTTTATTCAGTCATTTAGCGCACGCAACCAGCGTGCGCAATCGCCGCTTAGCTTTATTCGGAGCTAGGCTGGTCTTGTACAGCGCGGCGTTCGCTTTTGCAGCGCCTGGCCTTGCTAGCCCAGTTGCTCAACAAATCACCGCAGATAACGTCACGAGTCTGCAACGCCAAGGTCCAGATGCAATCGGCGGCATTGGCGATTGGCACATCAGCAATGGCACCCTATGCGCCGTGGTGTCAGACGTTGAGCATGAAGGCCAGTTTTCTACCAAGGGCGGAAATCTGATCGACTTAGGTTTTTGCGATCGCGACGACGACTTTTTCCCGCTCACCAGCGATTTGGTCGATGGCACGCAATTCAAACGCTTTGACGCACAGTCAATCGCAGCGGTTAACGCCAGCGAGTTGGCGGTGGTTTCGCGTTACGAAGACGTTGAAATGACCGTTCGCTATTTCTTC
>CAZOIG010000594.1:0-5240 GCA_964579235.1 uncultured Gammaproteobacteria bacterium | reverse complement strand
CTGAAAATACTCCTCCCGGAGATTTTCATAAGCAACTTTAACGTCCGGCTCGCTTTCCAATGCGGCGGCAAAGCTGTTTGCGATTGTTTGTGGAACCGCTGCCAAATACTGCACCGGTCTAAGCGTTACAGAAAGCAGGTTTCTAGGCGCTGCCAACCAACTGCTGTTCGCATCAACAATAATAAGCACTACGGACAAGATGAAGGCGAAAACTAAACGAATCCCGTCTGGGTCGCGCCTGAATCGATTAGCCATGTTGAGCTTTATTCTGGTCGTAAAGAACGTTCATTCAGAGCCTACGATATGAAAGCCGATGACAGGTAAGTAACGTTTATTCGTGAGCAAAAACGTCCGCAAGACTGTCCATTTCTTCCAACGCTCGACCGCAGCCACGCGCAACACAGGTCAGAGGGTCGTCCGCGATGACCACCGGCAAACCAGTGTCTTCCATCAAACGGCGATCTAAATCACGCATTAACGCACCGCCGCCGGCAATCACCATACCTTTATCGCCAATGTCAGCGCTTAACTCAGGCGGTGTTTGCTCAAGAGCTTGTTTGATGGTTTGCACAATCGACTCCAGCGGATCGCTAATAGCCGAGTAAATTTCTTTGCTGCTTAAGGTTACAGCGCGTGACAAGCCCTCGGCGATATCTCGACCTTTGACTTCCATCTCGCGCTCTTCAGACTTATCCCAGGCCGTTGCAATCGCCTTCTTAACTCGCTCCGCAGACGCTTCGCCGATGAGCAAACCGTGATTGCGACGAACGTGATTGATGATCGCTTCATCAAAGGTGTCGCCCGCCACTCGGAGTGATGTACTGTAAACCATGCCACCTAACGACATAACCCCAACCTCTGTCGTGCCACCGCCGATGTCGAGAACCATTGATCCAGTGGGCTCAGCAACGGGTAAATTGGCGCCAATCGCCACGGCCATTGGCTCTTCGATCAAGTAAACCTCGCGAGCGCCAGCGCCGTAAGCGGATTCTCTAATTGCTCTGCGCTCAACTTGAGTTGACCCACATGGAACGCAAATGATAATTCTAGGGCTGCCTTGTAGGAACCGATTCTCTTGCACCTTCTTGATGAAGTACTTGAGCATTTTTTCGGTTACGTTGAAGTCAGCGATCACACCGTCCTTCATCGGGCGAATTGCTTTAATCGATCCGGGTGTGCGCCCGAGCATTTTTTTAGCCTCTGCCCCGACCGCAAGCACGCTTTTATTGGTCATTCCCCCGCCCGGCATATGGCGAATCGCAACCACCGAGGGTTCGTTCAAAATGATGCCCTTTTCTTTAACGTAGATGAGCGTGTTTGCGGTTCCAAGATCGATCGCTAGATCGTTGGAAAAGAGTCCGAAAATGCTTTTGAACATGACCTTTTTTTATTCTAATTAATTCGTAATGGGTGGCGTCCAAAAATTTGTCAAAACAGCTCGCTAAACAACCTTGTAGAACTAGGCCTAAAGCGGCTTGAGAGTGTGTTTAAAAAAAGCCATAAACAGCAGCCTCAAAACTATGCAATCTGCTACAAACAGGACACTTCGTACAGAAGCCAAGATTGTACATGGAACACAGGTCCACCGCTATGTCATCGAGCATTCTGATGTGGTAATTTGATGGCAATATAGCCAGCATTGATGGTTTTTGTAACAATACCGACGGCCGCAGCTAGGGTCTTGAAATACTTTGCAGTAGAATTGCGCCTTCGCAGATTCGTATAGACAGATTTCACCGGCTTATCAGTGATGTTTTGCAGAGTTGGTAAACGACTTTTTGAAACACCTGACTCGTTTTACAAACTCAAGCAAAATCATCTCCTCGCTTAATTAAGGAACACGCGCCCCATGTCATTAGATAAACAAACCGTTCAACACATCGCACGTTTGGCAAAACTCGAGATCAGCGAAGAGCAAGTCTCATCGGTTGCTGCAGAACTCGACAACATAATCGACCTTGTAGAACAAATGAGTGCGGTAGCTACCGACGGCATTGAAGCCATGACGCACCCCTTCGATGCCAGTCTGCGATTGCGCGAAGATGAGGTAACGGCGGGCGATCAACGTGAAAAATTACTCGCCCTATCTAAAGACTCAGAACAGGGTTTATTCACTGTTCCGAAAGTGATCGATTAATTAATTCTGATAAAAGAATATTAGAAACAATCACTTAGCGCCTTTATAAGCGATGCGGATAAGCAAGACAAAACGCTAGCTCATTAGCCACAAGCAACCACTAACCAATAGAAACCTACTGTGTCATCGACCGAAAACCAAGCCACTACCCTGCTTGATCTAGCATCCTTGCTTGAGAGCAAGTCAGCATCAAGCGAGGAGCTTACAAAAGACTATCTCGCACGAATTAAAGCATCAGATCATAATGCGTTTATCAGCATTAATGACGACACCGCGCTCGCACGAGCTCAACAGTTTGATGCGTCGACGGGCACCAGTGACAATGCAGATCTAGCGGGTTTGCCGATCGCCCACAAAGATATCTTCTGCATCGAAGGCACACAAACAACCTGTGGCTCTAAGATGTTAGAGAACTTTGTGGCACCGTATACAGCTACTGTTGTAGAGAAGCTTAATGCCGCAGGCACGATCTCGTTGGGTAAGACCAATATGGATGAATTCGCTATGGGATCGAGTAATGAAACATCCTTTTTTGGCAAGGTGATCAACCCATGGAGCCAAGCTAATGACTTAGTACCGGGTGGCAGTTCGGGCGGTTCGGCTGCCGCCGTTGCGGCCGGACTGGTACCAGCGGCCACTGGCACAGACACTGGTGGCTCCATTCGCCAGCCTGCCGCTTTTTGTAATCTAACAGGCGTGAAACCAAGCTATGGCCGATGTTCTCGATTCGGCATGATTGCGTTCGCGTCGTCCTTGGATCAAGCGGGTCCGCTAACTCACACCGCTCAGGATGCGGCGTTAATGCTCAACGCCATGACCGGCTTTGACGTCAAAGACTCGACTTCATTGAACGTCCCCTCGGAAGACTTTTGCAGCAAGCTTAACGACCCGGTTAAAGGCCTAAAAATAGGTGTGCCGAAAGAGTTTTTTAGTGACGGTCTAGACCCCGAAATTGCAGCACGCATCAACGACGCAATTAAAGAATATGAAAAACTTGGAGCGGAAACAGTCGAAGTATCGCTACCCAATGCGAGCCTAGCGCTAGCAAGTTATTATGTGATCGCGCCCGCCGAGGCCTCTTCAAATCTCTCTCGCTTTGATGGCGTTCGTTATGGCTTTAGAGCCGAGGAATACACTGATCTTGAAGACCTCTACGTAAAGAGCCGCACACAGGGTTTTGGAGCTGAAGTAAAGCGCCGCATCATGCTGGGAGCCTACGCGCTTTCAAGCGGTTACTATGACGCCTACTACGCCAAAGCTCAAAAAATCAGACGCTTAATTTCTAACGACTTTTCTACCGCATTCAGTCAATGCGACGTCATTATGGGTCCGACTACGCCCACCACGGCGTTTAGCATCGGAGAGCGAACGGAAGACCCCGTTGCTATGTATCTTAACGATACCTACACCATCCCAGTCAATCTAGCTGGCTTGCCCGCCGCGTCCATTCCTGCTGGGTTTAGCGCTGCAGGATTACCGATCGGACTGCAAATCATTGCGCCTTATCTGGCAGAGTCGAAGTTGCTAAATGTCGCTCATCAGTATCAGCAAGTGAGCGATTGGCATCTGCGCAGACCACCGTTAACAGACCACACTACCGCAGGAGACATATAAAATGTTTACTTGGGAAAAAGGCTGGGAAGTTGTGATTGGTCTAGAGGTACACGCGCAACTTAAAACTCAAAGTAAGATTTTTTCAGGCAGCTCGACCGCCTACGGTGCAGAGCCTAATAGCCAGGCCAACGAGGTCGATCTCGCGCTACCCGGGGTGTTGCCCGTAATGAACTTAGAAGCCGCCAGGATGGCGGTCAAGTTCGGACTGGCTATCGATGCTCACATCAACAAGCGCAATGTGTTTGCGCGCAAAAATTACTTTTACCCTGATCTGCCGAAGGGTTACCAAATCTCACAATTTGAGCTACCGATTGTTGGCCAGGGCGAGCTGACTATCGACACCGAGCAAGGCGAAAAAACCATCGGTGTGACACGCGCGCACTTGGAAGAAGACGCAGGTAAATCTCTGCATGACGCGGTCATAGGCAAAACTGGCGTAGATCTCAATCGTGCCGGCACGCCACTACTTGAGATTGTATCAGAGCCGGACCTGAGTTCACCGAGCGAAGCCGTCGCTTACCTGCGGAAGTTGCACAGCCTAGTGCGCTACATCGATATTTGCGATGGCAATATGCAAGAGGGCTCGTTTCGTTGCGACGCCAACGTGTCGGTTCGACCGGTTGGGCAAAAAGAGTTGGGGACGCGAGCTGAGCTCAAAAACATCAACTCGTTTAAGTTTGTTGAACGTGCCATCGAATACGAGATCGAAAGACAAATCGACATCTTGCTCGACGGGGGCGAAGTGGTCCAAGAAACTCGCCTATACGATGCCGACAAACACGAAACACGCTCAATGCGCTCGAAAGAGGATGCCCACGATTACCGCTATTTTCCAGACCCTGATCTACCGCCAATGGAGCTCAGCGACGAGTTTATCGAAGCCGTCGCGGCAACCCTGCCTGAGTTGCCTAGTGCAAAGAAAAACCGTTTTGAAAGCGAGTTAGGCTTGAATGCAAGCGACGCCAGTGTGCTGACCAGCAGTCGCGAAGTGGCCGACTTCTTCGAATCGACACTGCAAAACACCCAAGCGAACGCCAAAACTGTGGCCAATTGGATTACGGGCGAATTCTTCGCCACGCTAAACAAAAGCGAGCTCGATTTCTCTGACGCACCAGTGTCTGCATCGCAAATGGCTCAGTTATTGGACCGAATTGACGATAAAACCATATCCAACAATGCAGCCAAACAAGTTTTTGCCGCTTTGTGGGCAAGTGACCAACCTGGAGAAGAGTCGGTCGAAGCTATTATCGAGGCTAAAGGTTTGAAGCAAATGACCGACACTGGTGCGATTGAGGCGGTCGTTGATGAGGTGCTGGCTAACAGCCCTGATCAAGTCCAGCAATATAAAGACGGCAATGAAAAAGTCATCGGGTATTTAGTTGGTCAAGTGATGCAAAAGTCACAAGGCAAGGCAAACCCACAGATGGCCAATGAAATGCTCCGCAAGAAGCTAAAGAATTGACGCCACTTTTCAGTTAAACATTCAAAC
>CAZOIG010000593.1:0-1943 GCA_964579235.1 uncultured Gammaproteobacteria bacterium | reverse complement strand
AGCGCGAGTGAACCGCATCCGCTAAGAGGCTTGCGTCTAGACTTTCCAGATCAAAGCAACATGACTTGGGCGATCTGTCGCATCGCGCTGATTCCAAATAATTTACGGAGCGAATACGAAGACTCAGACGAGGCTATTTTTGCGTACCGGAGCTACGATCGATTAGGCACAGCCGATTTAATGGCCAACATTTTCAGGAATTTGGCGCAAGACTGGCTGTTTATGCTGATATTGGTCTCAACTTGTCTATTTTTGTTTTACAGCGCAGTGTTGTCTGCACTTAATCCAAAACCTGACTAGAGAATAATGATCCTAGTAACTCAGGTTTGTTGATCAATCATTTTGTGAAACTCTGATTTTTTGGAACAAGCCCAACAAGCGTCATTTATGCGAAGTCTTCTCTTCATTTTAATACTCTCATCTTTTCTTATTCAGGGCAGCTGTTCGCCACTCAAGGCTCTTGAGTGGCATATGATCAACGTTAACTTCGACACTCAAGGTGATGCGCACCTTTTGATCGATGGTTCAGTTAATGTAATGATTGATGCAGGCGAGAAGTATGCAGCGGACTCCGCGGTTGTCCCGTATCTAGCCTTAAAAAAAATTAACAAAATCCATCACTTCTTTATCTCTCATCCACACACTGATCACTATGGTGGAATTGAATCGTTACTTGATGCAGGCATCCGAATAGAGAACATCTATTACAATTTGCCGCCTGAAGAGATGAACGATTCAAACTACAGACGAGCCGAATTTTTAGCAGTACTAGGGCGAGCAGCGAAACAAGGAAGCATTGCGATAGATGTAGATGCAGGGTTTACTCTGTCACTACCAACATCAAGCATGAAAATACTCTACGCCCATAAAGGCGCCACACTTGCTAATGGGAGGAAGGTTAGCATTAACGATTACTCCCTGATAATGCAATGGGATGCTGGAGGTTTTCGGACTCTATTCACTGGCGATCTCAATGAGCCGCTTGGGGCCGAGCTAGCAAGGCAAAGCCACTACAAAGCAGACATTCTAAAAGTACCTCACCACGGCGCGACGGGCGTTGCACCCGATGAGTTCTTTGATACCGTTAGCCCTAGTCTTAATATGTTCCCGTCAACTAGAGCATTGTGGACGCATCCAAGAGTCGCTAGGGTCAAAGCTTGGACGCTAACTTCTGGTATTCTGTATTGCAACAATGGGCTTAATGGCAATGTGGTTTTGACTATAGACAAACAAACGGTGTCGGCGAGAAGCGAGCGGCCAACGGCAGATTGCCCTAGCGGAATACTTAATATTCTGCCAGGCGACAAGATAGACAGCCTCATAAATAGTAGATCGTCACAACCCGCGATTAACGCCTTGTTGATAAATGATTAAAGAAACTGGCAAAAGGAAGCTCGTGGTATTGAGAACCTGTATCAAGTGCACAAATAAATCATAATCCGAGCAGCGAAATTAAGTCAGTTAACCGAAATTAAGCCAGTTAGCTAAGCCACTTATAGAGTTTGTCGATACAGGGCTGTGACTTGTTCAAAGAAGTGCAGTAATTCAGGCGTAAAACGGTTCAAGCTGGGACTGTCGATATCCAACACTCCGTTTAGTTCGGGCGAGTAAAATGGGACTACTATCTCGCTTCGGCTCGCTGCATCGCAGGCAATATGTCCATCGAAATTGAAAACATCGTTCACCATTAGGGACTCGCTGCTCGAATAGGCTTTACCACAAACACCCTCGCCTACTTTGATTCGCGTGCACGCAAGTTGACCCTGAAACGGTCCAAGCACGAGTTCATTTTCGCGCAAAAAATAGAAACCAACCCAGTTTAGGTCCTCAATATTGTGGAACAGTAAGGCGCTTAAGTTGGCAGCGTTCGCGATGGCGTCGGTTTCAGATGAAAGCAATGCATCGACTTGTTTGAGTAAAGTGTCTAGATCTGAGGTAGGCGC
>CAZOIG010000592.1:0-3145 GCA_964579235.1 uncultured Gammaproteobacteria bacterium | reverse complement strand
GAGCGAATTTAAACTGCCGCGGGCAGCCTGCAGGGCGAGGCCCAGGAAGGGCCAAGTAATACCCCGGCACAGCCTAAATGGCTGTCAAGCAATCAGGCTAAAAACGAATACAAGCCTTAGCGCGCAAGCGCTAGGGCTTTGATTTTGCCTTTAAACAAGAACAGGCTAAACGCATATCGTATTTTGATTTGGACCAATCGGTGCCCGAAACTTGAGTGACATAAATATCGGTGTTGTCGCCATGGTACACAATATCCAAGAACTCCTTGCAACCATCTTTAATAACCTTGCATCCACACTCTGCGCAGTGCTCTATGATCAGATGAGGTTGGGGCCTTCGCCTCCCGTTTGCGGACTCTTTGCGCTCGGCGAACATTTTCTCGCGCAGGTGGGTGGTGCAGACTAATTGAGCATAGGAGATTGCACGCGCACCCTCGTCATTGGGATGTAAAAAGCGCTGATGCTCAACATCAACTGCTCGAGCTGGGAATACTTTAGAAACATCAAAGTCGTCAAGCGTACAGCGATTTAGGGTGAATCTAGGCGCTTCGGGGTACTCCGGCGCAGACGTTGCCGTTTGCAATCGCCAAACCTTCAGGTAGGTCAACAAGTCTATTTCTTGAAGTTCTGTATCGTCGGTCCGTCTAATCATGCCGTTAAGGTCGATATTGTTATTGGGTGTCTGCGTGTTCGCTTCTATTGCTTACTGCTTATAGTCAATTATTGATATAGTCAGCCATGAGATTAATCTAAGTCAACTTAGCTCTTGGCAGAATACAATGAACCAACCTCCGACGAATAACTCAGATTTACCACCAAACGATCCCTTAAGCTCGAAGCGCGGTTCGCTCGAAGCAGGCATGGCGGGGGATTTTGATCTGCGCCCAGTAGACATAATGGGCGAAGCTTGGGACACGCTCGATGGTTTAAAGTTACCAGTAATACTCTCATGCCTTGCTATTTTTGCGGTGGGGATCGGCTTCGAGATTGTTCTGTATCTGCTGCAACCGGAAGCTGCTCTGGGCGAGGTACAGCTTGATCAAAGCATGTCTGAGCTGACCACTGAGTTAGTGGTGACCTTGCTCCATACTCTTGTGACTGTTCCAATGAGTGCTGGGCTATTTATTATGTCGCTTAAGCACTCGGCTGGCGGAGAAGCGTATTTTGGAGAGATCGGCAATTACTTCGACAAAGCTTTACCTTTTTTGGCTCTAACCATTGTCTCCTACATACTAATCTTTATTGGTTTATTGTTGCTGATCTTGCCGGGGCTGTACTTGGCAATTTGCTTTTATTTTGCTGTGCCGTTGATGGCTGACAAAAACTTAGGCGTAGTCGATGCCCTCAAAGCGTCGCGGCAGGCTGTTCATCACCAATTTTTTAAAGTGCTTGGTTTGATGATTCTATCGCTATTGATTTTGATTGTTGGCGTCATACCGTTTGGAATTGGCTTAATCTGGGCGATTCCTGTGGTGTGCCTGATGATGGCGATAGCGTATCGAATCGTGTTTGGAATCGGTACGAACAACAGCCGAACGTTCTAAATAATCCGTTCAACTAAGTCTATTTAGACAATTGATTTTGAAGCCAGTGGCAGCTGGCCATTCCTAAGATCATCGCTAAAACAAACAATAGCGTGGTTGCTGATTGATAAACCAATGCGGCAATTGCGGGCCCTGGGCAGTAACCATAAAGGCCCCAACCAGTACCAAAAATAGCTGCGCCTAATAGCAGTTTAGCATCGACGCCGTCGCTATTTTTTTGGCTAAACGCCTCGGCGAATAGGGGTTTCGCTTCTTTTAGTGCGATGGGATAACCTATAAGCGTTACCAGCACCGCTGAGCCCATCACCCACAGTAGGTCTGGATCCCAATTTCCTGTGATGTCTAAAAAGCCGATTACTTTAGCTGTATCGGTCATGCCAGATGCCGCTAGGCCAATGCCAAATACACTGCCCGCTAAGAGTCCCACTAGCGCTTTCATGATAACGCCTCCAACCAGTTCGAGTTCATAACAGCAACTGTACAGATCGCCACGCCCATAAAAATCAAGGTGGCGACAATTGACCGTTTTGATAGTCGGCCAATACCGCACACACCATGACCACTAGTACAGCCGTTGCCGAGCTTTACCCCAAATCCAACCAGTAGACCTGCCGCGATCGCCATTTGTGGGTCAGTGTTAATACGTGGGTAAGGCACACCGCTTACGGCATGGAACAAATAAGCGCCGAGTACTAGGCCGCCTATGAAAGCGAGCTGCCAAAATCGGTCTGCACTAGAACGGGTTAAACCATTCCAAAATATGCCGCTTATGCCTGCCACACGTCCAATTAACCAAAACAGCATAAGCGCCGCGCTACCGATTAATAATCCGCCAAAAATCGGCCAAAAAGGAATGCTCATCTGATCTGCTCCTCAATAAATTTACTATTTCTTAGGGTGGTGTCTGGTCAGCCTAAATCGAGTCCGCAATTTGTCCGAGGCGTTCCTTACCAAAGTACATTTCCTCGTCTACAAACAGAGTCGGAATGCCGAACACGCCGCGCGCCACCGCTGCATCGGTTGCAGCCATGAGTTCTTGTTTAACGGCGGGGTCTTTGGTTGCATTCAAAATCAATTCTCCATCTAAGCCTTTCTTGTTCAGTGCGCTGAGGAATACTTCTTCATCACTCATCAATAAATCGTTTTCCCACATGCTGGTAAAACAAGCGTCCACGTAATCGGTATACCAAGGTTTGTCTTGAGCAAAACACGCGCCACGCATCATGAGAATCGTATTCACTGGGAAGTGTGAGTTCATTTTGAAGCGGGCCAGGCTATGCTTTTTGATGAATCGTTTAATTTCTAAAAACTCGTAATCCATTTTGCCTTTGATTTCACCAAACGCAACCATCGGCGCGCTATTGCCGGTGAGTTTAAAAACGCCGCCTAAAAGTACTGGCAAATAGCGCACCTCAACGTCTTTGCCTTGCAGGTAAGAATCAATCGTTTTGTGCACAAAATAGGCGTTGGGGCTGGCAAAATCATAAATAAAATCAATGGTTTGTGTCATGTTGACTCCTCGTCTGTAATAGGCTTATACGTGTCGTTTACGCGCGTTACCACTTCTCAGCCCACGGGCGTAGGTCTAGCTCGAATGTCCA
>CAZOIG010000591.1:0-5890 GCA_964579235.1 uncultured Gammaproteobacteria bacterium | reverse complement strand
GGACCTCTATGTTTCGTAGGTATTCCTGATCGTCGGATTACTTTCGGTGCGAGCTACAGGTTCTAAACTATAAGCAGTACTAGTCTGAAAAATGGATGTCATCGGCAACGGTGGCATCCATTTCCAGGCTTTTGTCGTTTACTTAAGTAGATTTCTGACAAATAGCTTTATGCAATAAAGCCGCTTAGATTTTTATCTAAAGCCCAACACTAGTCGCTATCTATTCGTCGCTTTCTTGCTGGCGACTTGGCGTAGGCTGCAAGTCAGTATTCGTAGCATTTGTATTCTAGCCATCTAACAGCACTAGAACTTTCGAACCATAAGCTCTCGCTTATCTCCCAAGTCTAGATCCCTTAATCTAAAGCACTAAACCGCGTTGAAGTGTTATGTTATCAACCAGGCTGATCGGCTTGATTCGCCTCGTTGATGTCATACTACCTAGCTCTGTTTGCTAGTCATATTTGGACCCAATCTTAATGATAAATTTTCGATTTTCAGCAAACTCACTTACAGCCTTTACACTGCTCTTTGTTGGTCTGTACCCTCTTGTTTTGCCAGCGGCGGATTATCTCGTAAGCGATATTGCGAGTTATGAACGACTGAGCGATAAATTGGAGCCGGGTGATACCGTAGTATTAAAAAACGGCGTTTGGAACAACTTTGAAGTGTTGCTTGATGCTAAGGGTACTGCCGAAAACCCAATAACCCTGACCGCTGAAACGAAGGGTGAAGTTATTCTGAGCGGCAACTCCAACTTAAGACTAGCTGGTGAACACCTAGTCGTTTCGGGTTTGGTTTTCCGCGACGGTTTTACGCCGACCGATGCAGTCATTTCATTTCGAAAGAGCAAGAACGAACTTGCTAACAATTCGCGTGTAACCGAAACCGTGATCGACAATTTCAGTAACCCTGAGCGTTTTGAGGTAGACCTTTGGGTTGCGATGTATGGCAAGAACAATCGTTTTGACCATAACCATTTAGAGGGCAAAAGTAACAAAGGTGTGACCATGGCAGTTCGCCTAAATACACCCGAGAGCCGAGCAAATGGTCACCGTATAGATCACAATTATTTTGGCCCGCGTTCGATCTTAGGCTCTAACGGCGGAGAAACGCTTAGAATCGGCACAAGTCATTACTCTTTGAGTGATTCAAACACGCTGGTCGAAAACAATTACTTTGACCGCTGTGATGGCGAGCTTGAAATTATTTCAAACAAAGCCGGCAATAATAAATTTATTGGCAACGTGTTTTACCAATCCCGAGGTACTCTTACGATGCGCCATGGGAATGGCACTTTGGTAGAGAATAATGCCTTTTTCGGTAACAACGCCGACCACACTGGTGGCATTCGCGTTATCAACAAGCAACAGACTATTCGCAATAACTATTTAGAGGGCCTTGCGGGCTATCGTTTTGGTGGTGCTTTGGTGGTCATGAATGGCGTGCCTAATTCACCAATCAATCGTTATCATCAAGTTGAAGATTCGATTATCGAGAACAATACATTGGTCGACTCTCAGCACATTCAATTAGCTGCTGGTAGCGACTTGGAGCGCTCTGCAGTACCGTTAACAACGACTTTCAAGAACAACTTAATTTACACTCAAGACGAGTCAGATCCGTTTACGATCTATGACGATATCAGCGGAATTTCTTTTGCCGGTAACCGTATTAATGCTTTGAGTGGCTTTCAAATTGAAGACGGATTTACTGTTGAGCCAATCGAACTAAGCCTCGCGGAAAACGGATTAAAGTACCCAAGCTCTGGTGAAGGGGTTGGTGTTTCGCGTAACTTTCAGCCAATAGCTAAGTCTGAAGTCGGCGTTAGCTGGTACCCAAAACCGGAGCAAAGAGCGACCTTTGACCAAGGTAAAGTGATTGCTGTTAAACCCGGTTTAGATACGTTGGCGGATGCCATAAAGCAAGCCAGTGACAGTGATGTGCTCAGCCTTAGCAAGGGGCATTATTCGGTGTCTAGAATTCTTGTTTTGGATAAGGCCTTAACGATTAAGTCTGCTTCCACTTCAAAAAAAGCGACTATCAGTTTTGCTCGCAGTGCTCTGTTTGAGATCCACGAGGGCGGCAGCTTGAAGTTAGACGGCTTAATGATCAATGGCGTAGATGCACCTGACAATTCGGGTAACGCGGTGATTCGAACGCAACGTCGTTCTATGTTGAGTAATTATCAGTTGGTAGTGAAAAATAGCGAAATCACCGATCTGAACATTAACCATTCCTTCGACTTTCTGCGCGTTTCAAAAGGGACTTTTGCAGACGATATTACGATAGAGAATTCAGTGTTCCGTAATGTTACCGGCGCCATTTTAGCGCTCGATAAAGAAAGCGACGATTACGGCATTTACAATGCCGAGTACGTCACGATTCGCGATTCAAAATTTGAATCTATCGAAGGCGATTTAGTTGATTTTTACCGAGGCGGTACCGACGAAAGCACCTTCGGTCCCCACCTCGAGCTGAGTAACTCGCTTTTGTCTAATGTTGGTAACGGCAAGCGCAATAAGTCAGCGAGCGCATTGCTTGTTCATGGCGTACAAGTCAGCAACATTGAAAACAATCGCTTCGTCGATAGCGCAGGCTTAAAGGTGCTCCATACGGTTGGCGAACCGGTCACCCGTATTGCTCAGAATGAGTTTATATCTACTCCATCAATTAGTGTGGTTGAGTTGAACAGCGATAAACAAAATACCGCAACACTTGAAGACAACGTTTATTCACAAAAACAGTAGTGGGTAGAGTAGAGCGATAAAGCATTAACTAGGATCAATCAGATTTAAGACTCGGTGTGCATTAGTTCAGTGCACTAAATCAAACCTTTTAGGCGAATATAAAAATGAAAATAAAAAATTTACGCTGGTGGGTTGTTTCCCTGATCGCCCTTGCGACCATTATCAACTACATTGATCGTCAATCACTAAGTGTGCTTTGGCCCGATATTGCGGCTGAGCTTTACCCAAACAAAACTGATGACGAACGCAAAGAGATTTACGCCTTTATCTCTGTGGTGTTTGTCTTTTCATACGCATTTGGTCAGGCGATCTTCGGCAAGATATTCGATTGGGTAGGTACCAGAATTGGTTTCGCGCTCTCAATTGGTCTTTGGTCGATCGCAACCGTATTACACGCTTTTGCTCGCGGTGTTGCCAGCTTTGCAATCTTTCGAGCCATTTTAGGTGTAGCGGAGGCGGGTAACTGGCCTGGTGCTACTAAAGGTAATGCTGAATGGTTTCCAACCAAGGAACGGGCACTCGCTCAAGGCATATTTAACTCAGGCGCAGCGATTGGCGGGATTATTTCAATTCCACTGATCGCCTTCTTAACCATTTACTTCAGCTGGCAAGCGATCTTCGTGATTATCGGCTTGGTGGGTTTACTTTGGTTGATTCCGTGGTTGTATCTGGTTAAATCGCCACCTAAGTCCCACCCTTGGATCACTGAAGAAGAACGGGAATACATTTTAAGTGGCCAACAGAATCAAGATCTCGACGACGACGGCGAATTCGACGAAGGCTATAACCCGTCTACGGCCACGATGCTTTCTCATAAACAGAGTTGGGGAGTAATTATAGCGTCAGCAGCGATTGACCCCATCTGGTGGTTGTTTGTCTTCTGGATTCCTATTTATCTGTCAGAAGTGTATGGCATGGACGTCAAGACCATCGGTATTTACGGCTGGGTACCTTACGTGGGCGCCATGTTTGGGGCGTGGTTCGGTGGCTTATTGGCGCAAAATCGACTGAAGGCGGGGTGGTCTGTTGATGCGACTCGCAAGCTTGCTATAACGTTGGGTTGTTTAATCATGTTACCCACCTTGTTGGCAATGGCGAACCCAGGCTCACCTGTTTCTGCCGTATTGTTGATGGCAGTGATCTTATTCGGTTTCCAAACGGCTATCGGTAATGTGCAAACGCTACCAAGTGATTTCTTCGGTGGTAAAACCGTAGGCACATTAGCGGGCATCTCGGGCATGGCGGCTAAGTTGGGCGCGGTCGCGCTAACCTCGCTAGTGCCGTGGCTGACTTCAGGCGGAAACTATACGCCAGCGTTCATTATCGGCGCGGCATTGGCTGTGATCGCTATGGCTAGCGTTTGGATACTGTGTCCGAAGATCGAGCCACTGCAACCAAAGAACTAATCTGAAACTCTCAAACAAAAGTAAATACAAGTAAGGATAAAAATGAAACTGGAAAACAAAGTAATAGTAGTCACGGGTGGCGTTCGAGATATCGGGCGCGAAGTTTCAAAAAAGTTAGCGTCTGAAGGCGCCAAGCTTGCCATTAACTACTATGGTAGCGAAGACCAAGCCAAAAGCTTGGAGCAAGAGTTAGCGGCCGCTGGCACTCAAGCAATCGTCCTTAAGGGAGATATGACGAGTCAAGCGGATGTTGATGAGCTGGTGAATCGAGCTGTTACCGAGCTAGGTGGCAAGATCGACGGTTTAGTCAATGTTGTTGGTGGTTTAGTGCAGCGTAAAACCTTGGATGAGATGGATGAAGAATTCTTCAATCACATTATTCGCCTAAATTTGAACTCAACGTTTTTGACAGTAAAAGCCGCAGTTCCACATATGTCTGAGGGTTCTTCGATCGTGAACTTCGCTTCGCAAGCGGGTCGTGATGGTGGTGGTCCGGGCGCCTTTGCGTACGCAACGTCGAAAGGTGCGGTAATGACGTTTACTCGAGGAATGGCTAAAGAGCTCGGTCCAAAAGGAATTCGAGTGAACTCTTTATGTCCTGGCATGATTAGCACAACTTTTCATGATACGTTTACTCAAGACAACGTTCGAGCTAACGTCGCCAATGGCACTCCTTTAAGACGCGAAGGCAAGCCTGATGAAGTAGCCAATACGGTATCTTATCTGCTATCAGACGAAGCATCGTTTTTAACCGGTGTTAATCTAGACATCAACGGTGGTTTGCTGTTCTCATAGTCACGTTGACCTCGAGATCGTTGCTTAACATTATCTGTAACTCCAAACCGGCATAAATGATGCTGGCTTAATCAAGTATTTCAAAAGCATATGTCTAACTCAGTAGCCATAATTGGCGAATGCATGTTGCAGTTGACACAAATGGATGCCGCCGAAGAGGCGGCATCTTTCCCATTAAATATGGGATTTGGCGGCGATACGCTCAATACGGCAATCTACCTCTCTAGATTAGGGATTAGCAATTCGTATATCTCCGCATTGGGAGATGACCCATTGAGCACTTGGTTGTTGGACGAATGGCAGCGTGAAGGAATCGATTGCTCTCTGATTGAACGCGAGAGCAATAGTGTTCCAGGTATGTATTTTATTGACGTCGCTGATGACGGCGAGCGTTCGTTTTACTACTGGCGCGACAACTCTCCCGCCAAGCGTGTGTTTGATGATGGCGCGAGAGCAGAGGCACTTTTTGCGGCCATATCCAAGTTCAGCCATCTCTATTTATCTGGCATCAGTTTGGCGATTTTGACGCCCGTCTCGCGACAGCGTTTGTTAGACTATCTGGCTGAGTATCGAGCGCAGGGTGGCATCATTGTTTATGACGGTAATTATCGTCCGGGCCTTTGGGGTGATGTGGATGTGGCTCAAGAAGCCTATCGGGCCATGTATCGTTTAACCGATATCGCCTTACCCACTCTTGAGGATGAGTCTTTACTGTTTGGTTATGAGACAGCTGAGCAAGTAATTGCCGCGACGCGTGAGCTTGGTGTTAAGGAAGTTGTTGTGAAAATGGGCTGTGACGGATGTTTGTCCTACTCTGGTTCTGGCACTATTTATGTTGAAGCCAAGCCAACAGACCCTTTGGATACTACCGCCGCTGGAGATTCATTTAACGCCGGCTACTTGTCTAAACGCTTGACGGGTGGTGACGTGAAAGAGGCTTGT
>CAZOIG010000590.1:0-2519 GCA_964579235.1 uncultured Gammaproteobacteria bacterium | reverse complement strand
GCAAAGACGACATTTGTTATGCGACGCAGAATCGGCAAGACGCAGTGCGAGCGCTAGCAAGAGATGCCGACGTTTTACTTGTGGCTGGGTCTCCAACTAGTTCTAATTCCAATCGTTTGCGAGAGCTCGCAGAGACTATGGGCGTACCCAGCTATTTGATTGATGAACCCGGTCAAATCGAACGAGCTTGGTTGGAGGGTGTGGATATTGTTGGCATTACCGCGGGTGCGTCAGCGCCAGATATTTTGGTGAAGCAAGTAATTGATCAAGTCAAAAGTTGGGGCGGCACTGTTGTAAACGAGGCCGATGGCCCGATAGAGAATGTCTCGTTCTCGCTGCCAATCGA
This sequence comes from uncultured Gammaproteobacteria bacterium, assembly GCA_964579235.1. Classification (GTDB taxonomy): domain Bacteria; phylum Pseudomonadota; class Gammaproteobacteria; order Arenicellales; family Arenicellaceae; genus Arenicella. Next base: position 2,173 of record CAZOIG010000590.1, on the reverse strand, counting down.
ATTACGTTTCGACGCACCCAATTAGTTCGTAAGCGCTCTACCTCTAGAACTTACTGGGTAGTTGCCCCGACATTTACTCAGGCAGTTACTTATTCACTGAAAGTGACTTAGCGTGTCAGCCCCATCGTTTTTCGCCGTAACAGATACTGATTATCGAGTTAAGCCTTTAAGGTGTGACGCCCGTCTTGGTAAATACGCCGTTGATCTAGATTGCCTTTTTTAAGGTGGCCGACTCTCAATCACGCGCTTTTATGCTTCAGCCCTCTACATGAGGATGCTAGGTATGACGCCTTACGGGGGTGAGTTGTGGATAAAAAACGCGTTTCACTTGAGTCTCAACGCGCACAAATAGGGGCAGGCCTGCTAGAGGTCATGCTAGCGGTGCTGGTGTTTTCAATCAGCGCTTTGGGCGCTATCGCCATTCAGCTTTCGGCCCTAACGCAGATCGAGGATGCCCGACAAACTGCTTTAGCTATCGACAAGGCCAATGAATTTTTGGCTCTTATAGCGTCGTCCAGATCAATTGAACATTCGGCCGAGACGTTAGCAGCTTATGTTGCGGCAGTCGGTAATAGCGATCTAGCCAAAACCTTGGATGCACCAGCTCCCGCGGCACTGTGCGCGGCACCGCCACCTCCGCCATGTCAAAACGGTTCGTCAACCGTAGGCACTTGCAGCGTCAAACAACGAGCTCGACTTGATGTTTGGACCACTTTTTGTGATCCGATCTACGGCATCTACCCCTATTCACGGCCTAACCCCCCAGAGCTTGCGAGTCTAGACAACAAACTACGTGGGTTCGGCGTCGCCTTAATACCCGCCGAGCGAGGACTAAAACTCTACATTCGTTGGCAAACACGGTCATCTCGCAGTCCGGTATACCGCAATGGCGAGCGAAAAATCAGCGTAGACCTGTGTGGAGAAATAGTCGAGGTGGATCCGAAGCTAGGTGTTCATTGTGCGAGGTTTATATGAGACTCGAATCTCGTCAATCAGCTTGTCAGTTAGGCTATAGCTTAGTCGAAATGATGGTGGCCGTACTTTTGAGCGTGTTTATTGTGGGCGTCAGTTTTAGCCTGCTCGTGAGCTCATCTAAAACGTTTGGCGAACATCAATCTGAATCTGCACTGCAGGAGAACGCGCATTACGCCATAAATTTGCTCAAGCGCGCGATCAGGAATTCTGGCATCAGTCGAGATCTCAATTTAGACATTAACGTAGACTCGGCCCAAACTAGTGTTGCCGCTGTTTATTTCGACTCAAGGTGTTCTAGGCAAGTCAACGCATCGCCCAGACTGGTTAACACATTTCCTTGTTCAGCATCCAACTTGAGTAGGTTTGGCGACCGCTTGGCCTTACTGCACGATGGTGATGAGCAAACCTGTCCACGACAAACAGAACTAATTTGGCCTGCCATATTGGTGAGCTTGTTTTGGGCTGCAGACATGGATCAGGACGGTATTACATCTTTGTATTGCCGGACTCTTAATCCAGAGTCTGGCGAGTTTTTGACGCCCGCTGTACCGCTTGTTGACGGCATAGGCCACCTTACATTTAAGCTCGGTTTGGACCTAAACACTGACGAAGTGATCGATAGTTATCAAGCTCTGGACAGCATTCCATCGAATACAGAGTCTGTAGTAAACGGGGCGCTTCAAAACTTAGAGATAAAGGGTGTTCGGATCAGGGTGGCTGTCAGCGCGGGGCTCGCGCCCCTTGGTCAAACCACCCCTCAAAGACATTATTCCACCACCGAGGGGATACGAAGTGCCAGCCTTTAAACGCTTTCAACATCAACAAGGGGCAGCCTTGCTGATAACACTGTTGCTGAGTTTGGTTCTTGGACTTTTTGCGATCACTTCCAGCACTACCAGCCGTCTAAACGAAGCACTTAATCGAAAGGCTCTGCGACAAAGTCTGGTGTTTGATGCGAGTTTCAATGAATTGAACGCTCAGGCTTTAGCGCTCAATCAGTGGTTGGTCGATAAACCAATGCCAGCCTATCTGCACTCACTGCAATTTAGTGATAACGGTTCGGCGCTTACGACCAGCAAGCAGGTGAGCTCTGTGGCTCAGTTTGGCTTATTGGGCGAAGAGGCTGCATCGGGGATAAAACAATCAATGAATCTGCGTAAAGTCGCCAAGACCAATGATTCGGTTTGTATTCTTTTCG
>CAZOIG010000589.1:0-5434 GCA_964579235.1 uncultured Gammaproteobacteria bacterium | reverse complement strand
ACGGTGCTGCCGATTGTTTTCGCACTGCTTGGCGGTTTAGGTTTATTGCGCTACACGCAGGCTCAAACACAAACCATTGAGGAGCGAGACGTAGGACTGTCACAAACGGTGGCGCGTCAACAAGATTCGATTTTGAAACTACTGGACGAGATGAGCTCGCTAGCGGACGGGGACTTGACCATTGAGGCTGAGGTAACTGACCAAATCACCGGTGCGATCGCAGACTCTATTAACTTCGCGGTAATTGAGATGCGTCAGCTGGTATCGCAAATTAACTCGGCATCGGTACAAGTGGCGAGAGAATCAGAAACAGCGGTGCAAACAGCAAACCAAGTTTCGACTTCGAATAAAGACCAAGCTGAGCAAATTACTCAAACGGCGGCTTTGATGACCCGACTAGCGGAAAACATGCGCGAAGTATCGGAGCAAGCGGGCAGTTCGTCACAAATGGCGCAAGAATCAATTAACGCTGCGAACCAAGGCGCGCAAGCGGTGCGGGATACGATTCGAGGCATGGAAGACATGCGCGAACAGATTCAAGATACATCTAAACGAATCAAACGCTTAGGTGAGAGTTCGCAGCGCATTGGTGACATCGTGGCGCTGATTGATGACATTGCTGAACAGACCAATATTTTGTCATTGAATGCTGCGATTCAGGCATCGATGGCGGGTGAAGCGGGTCGAGGTTTCGCGGTGGTCTCGAACGAGGTACAAAACCTGGCGGAACGTTCAACCGAAGCGACACGTCGAATAGCCGATCTGGTAACCACTATTCAAAACGATACCAACGACGCGGTAGCGTCAATGGAAAAAGCAACAGAGCAAGTAGTATCTGGTACTAAAGTTGCTGACTCCGCTGGCGCCGCACTGACCGAGATTGAGTCTGTATCAAATCGATTATCAGATCTGGTTGCTCAAATTTCGGAAGGATCAAAGCAACAAGCAAACCTAGTGACCGAAGTGTCGTCCGAAGTATCTAAAGTAAGTCAGGCGTCATCACAAACGTCTAGTCGAGCAGAGCAAGCGGCCCAGTCGATCTCCAAACTATTGGAGCTGTCGCAAGAATTGGAAACTTCGGTTTCGCGATTTAAGCTGCCTGAATCCGAACGTTCGGCGAATGCCTAGAATCTGATTTGACCTAACTTCCGCCCAGAGCGCAGAGTAAATGACCAATCATCCAAGCATAGACCTAGAAACCTTTAAATGGGTAAAAGGTGAGGTTGACGTAAACCTGAGTCGGGCTGAAGAGCTGGTTCAGGGATATGTGCGCTCGGACGAGAAAACCGATTTGTACAATCTGGTCAATCACTTGCACCAAGTGGTTGGCTCGCTACAGATGCTTGAGCTCAAGTCGCTGTCGACATTGTTGCTCGAGAGCGAGCTATTGGTTGAAGACTTTATTCAGCAAGCCAGCACTATTCGAAAAGCCTCATTTTTAGTTCTAATCGATAGTTCGCTCGGAGTATTGCGAGTCAATCTCGAGCGTATTGAGAATGGGCATCTTGAGAATTCGATAGAGATTGTTGAGCTGGTGAACCAAATACGCGCTGTGCGTGGCCAAGACGACATCGAGATTTCCTCTTTGTTTTCTCCTGGTATCGAGGTTTTTCCGCCAATAAATGCCGAAAACGCTCTGCGTGACAAAGTCTATATAAAGCGTGCGGCGGTTCTGCGCAGCAATTATCAAGTTGCGCTACTTGAGTTCCTAAAAGACGATCCCAAGAAGGGCGCCAAAAAAATGCGCTCGGTGTTCGATAAAGTGTTCGAGATGAGTGCTTTTGGTGCGGTCGCTCGACTCTGGTGGGTCGCAACTGCTTACGCTGATTTTTTGAGCCTAAATGAGATCAGCAATAAGGCGGTGCATACTCGTATTCTGCGACAAATCGATGATTTGTTGCGCGCACTCGCTCAAAAGGGTGAGTCCGCTCTGGTGAGTGACCCTGCTGACGAGTTGATCAAAATAATGTTGTTCTACTCGGTCGCTGGTGAAACGCGATCGGAGCGAATGAATGAAATTGTTCAATCGTTTGGGTTGCAAGAGTACCTGGAAGACGCACCAGAGGTTGTCTCGGAAGAAGAGCTCAATGCAATCATTAAGGGCCTATTGGGTATGTCAGCCAAGGCGCGTGGTCTAGTGTCAAAAACCCGTGACCTCGTTACTGATTATTTTGAATCAGAGTCTCCTTCTGATGAGCACCTAGTGGCGTTAATTGGCGAATTACAAAACCTGAACGAGCAAGCTAAAGAGCACGAAGTGACTGTGCTCGAAGACTTATCTGAGCAATCGCTGGTGTTAGTCAATGATATTCGATCCGGCGCCGTGATGGCGAATGACGAGGTCGGTTTTCATCTAGCGTCCGCCATTATTTACATCGATAACTGCATTAGTTTCCCTAATGAGTATGATCGTGAATCGCATGAAATTGGCCTCGGCAAGCTACAAGCTCTAAAGGCTTTATCGGATGCCGAAGCCACCGGCCCTGCCGACAACTCAACATCGCTAAGTAGTCGCGAACGCAAAGAGTTATTGGATGTTATCGGGGCTGAAATTGAAAATAATTTGCATGAAGTTGAAGGCCGCCTTGAGGCGTTTGCCTTAGACCTAAATGATTCTGATCAATTGATCGGAATTGGCGACAAAATCACACAGGTACGCGGAGCGCTACAAGTTCTGGGAGAGCAAAAAGTCGGCTTGTTGCTCACCATGGCCGAGCAACAATTTAGATCAATCGAACGGCAAGAGAAGCAAGCCAGTCACGAACTTGTTGAAGCGCTTGCGATTTCAGTTGGCACTATTGAGGAGTATGTGCGCGGGCTTAAGTCTGGCCGCGTTGATATGGATTATATCCTTGATCGTTCGATTACCGATCTTGAGGTCGCTATCGGCAAACGCGTGATGCGCGCCGATGTAGAGAGCTTGCTGGAACGTGCATCGGGTTCATTGGTCTATTGGTTAGAGAACCAGGGTGACTTTGAGCTGTTCAATGATTTGAAATCCGCACATCGAGACTTAACTGTACTCGCTCGTAAAACCAAGCTAACAAAGGTAGAGCACCTGATTCGAGAACAGGATCGCTTGATCAATGTGATCTCTCAAGAGCCCGCGTTTCTTACAGATAACATCGTTGCTAACTTACAAGGCAATATGGCTGAAGTAACTGGTTTAGTTATCGAGTTGTATGGCACCGAAGAACTACCTGACGACGAAGAAGAGACTAGTTCTTATGTACAGCGAGCTGGTGAGAGAGCCATCGAGAAAGACGTAGAGTCTGTCTCTATCCAGATTCACGATGAGATGGATGTCTCAGAGCTTGATGAAAATATAGTGCTTGGCTTTGAAGAAGAGATGAGCCAAACCATTGCTGCAAAAGAGCATGCGGCGAAAGAATCGAACGCGCCTATTGTTAATGACGCCGTATTTGACGCATTTGTGGAAGAGTGCGGAGAACTTGTGGAAGAGTCTCGAGCGTATCACTTGGCTTGCGAAGACGATTTAGATGATCGTGACGCGATTCGAAATCTGCGCCGCGTTTTTCACACTCTCAAAGGCAGTTCTCGCATGGTTGGGCTAGCCAATATTGGTGAGATTGCTTGGTTGTGCGAGTCAATGTTTAACTACGTGTTGGACACGGGCAAACCAATGAGCTTTTCCGCCCTGGCTTTTGCTAAAAAAGCGATGGATGAAATTGATCGTCATCGCTTAGAAGGGTTTAGATCCGGCGAGAAAATCAATATCACTTCCTGGGGTAAAGAAGCCGAAGATCTATCGAGTGCGATTGATCAAAGTGATGACGCAGAAAAGCAAAAGGCCGCCTCTCCGAGCCTAGACTTGAGCGGTCTAAGCACTAATCAAGCAGAGTCAAACGACCCATTGGCTGATCCGGAGATCGAAGACGAAGAAGATGACGACGACGTCTTGGAGTTGACTCTGGATGCGGCCGACGACGTTAGTCTTGAAGAGATTACATTGGAGGAGATGTCAGCGGACCTAGGGTCAGCGCCCAGCTCGGGGTTTGAGGAAGAAGAATCGGTGATAGAAATCGATCTATCGGATGCTGATCTCACATCGCTCACTCTAGATGATGATCTGGACGAACAAGATGTAGTCTTGAATTTTGATGAGGCGGAATCAGAGAATACAAAACAAGAAGACGCTTCGCTTGAAGAGTCAAGTTATCTGAGTTTTCAAGTCATTGAAGACGAGTCAATGCGCGAAGTATTTATTAACGAAGCGAGCGCCTCGTTAACATCTATTACGGAACACATTGTTGATCTTGGAGTACCCTATGTTGAAGACGATGGATTGTCGATTTGTGTTCATACTTTACTCGGTAATGCCAACACCTTAGGGCTTGAGCCGATTGCAGGCGCTTACTCTCAGGCAGAGCAGTTTTGTTACGCCAGACAATCACAAAAAGCCACTCTCAGTGAGGCTGATCAAGCGCGATTCGAAAGCTTGGTTGCGCTAACTCGAGAATTTTTAGCGAGTGCTAGTGATCAAGAACCTTACTTTGAAATAGATCAAGACAAGTGGCATGAGCAAGTTTTAAGTTTTCAAAATATTGAGCTAGATGAAGAATCGGACGTGCAGATAGATGCCGATTCAAACAACGCTTCTGCTGTTGTCGATCTTGCTGCAATCAATGTCGAACTTGATCTGATTAGTGAGGAAGAGGCGGAGTTAGAGGCTCTATCTGAGTTGATAGACCCCGATGCGGAAGAATCCACAGAAGAGTTAATCGAGTACGTTGATGCTAGCTCATTGCTGGGCGGTACTGATGCTGATAAACCTGCAATTCAAGGCTTAGACGATGAGTTAGATGAGATTGAGGCGTCAATTGCAGATTATCGTGCGCGCGAATCATCGGACCGAATAGAAGGCGACAGCAACGATTCAGACTCGGAAGCGGATGAGGGCTTTGTAGAGTTCGATTCGACATTTGATCTTGATGATGACGAAGCCGACGACGAAATCATCTTGAAGCCCGAGGGTTCGTTGCGTACGCCTGAATTGCCAAGCGACCTTGACGATTTGCTTGGCGATGATTCTGACGAAGAAACCATTGAATTCGTGCTGGATGACGATGAGCTTGACGACGATTCTGAGGGCGATCCCTACGAGTTAGTCGATGGCGTTTCTGCTGATCTAGTTGAAGATCACAGCCAGCCGGCATCAGAGCAAAATGATGATGCTGAACCGTTGGAGTTGGAAGTCAGTATTCCGAGTTTTGAGCTCGATGACGTCGCCGACCAGAATGATGCAAGGTTACAATTAGCTGAAACTGAGGACTCTGCGGAAGAGCCAACCGAAGAGCCAACCGAAGAGCCAACCGAAGAGCCAACCGAAGAGCCAACCGAAGAGCCAACCGAAGAGCCAACCGAAGAGCCAACCGAAGAGCCAATCGAAGAGTCAACTGAAGAGTCAACTGAA
>CAZOIG010000588.1:0-3038 GCA_964579235.1 uncultured Gammaproteobacteria bacterium | reverse complement strand
AACTCTTCACAGGAAATGGCTGGCGCGTGCCGGCCGAGATGTCGGACCATCAAGTTCAGCCTCCGGTACCAAACTCTTCACAGGAAAAGCCTGGCGCGCGCCGGCCGAAATGTCGGACTATCAAGTACGGACTCCGGTACCAAACTCCTCACGCTCAAATTGGGTGAAAACTTCCAGATATTTTTACGACCGCATCATGGCCCGCATGATTTTACGGGTGTCCAACGCGTCGCTGCCATCGTCTGGGCTGGTCTGGCGATCGAGGGCCTCAAGCTGCTCCTCATAGCGCTCGACCACCATGTACCGGTTGCAATGGTGGGTCATAATATAAAAACTTCCGGCCTTTACCTGATCAACGGTATGGCGACCAATGGCGTCCGGGTCCATACCAATTGGCATCTGGCCACCAAACGGGTCTTTTTCGGCACCCCCGTACGCCTCCGGCCTGGTTTCAATTGACGAGGACAACGCGGTCTTGGTGATTCCAGGACAGAGGATACTCACCCCAATATACTCCGGCATCTCGCCTCGAATAACCTCGGCCAAACCCAGCACCGCATGTTTGGAGGAGTTATAGGCGGCGACCAGCGGAGCAGGGACACAGATGCTGTTCTCCGATCCCGTGATGGTTAAATGCGCTGGCGTGCCCTGCGCCAGCAGCCGCCGGGAAAACGTCTGGGCAGTGTTCCATACGCCGAAGTAATTGACCTCAAAAACCCAACGGGCGATCTCCTGCTTAGACTCAACGAATGGCGCCGGTGTGGGCATCACCCCTGCGTTACAGAAGACCAGTTCAACATGCCCGAACTGGTTCCAGGCAAGGTCGGCCAACTTTTCAACCGAATCGGGGCTTGTTACATCGCAGGTAACCCCGACAACATTGCCACCTTGTTCGACGAGCACGTTAGCCGCATTCTCAGCCGCCTCTGCCTTAATATCGGCAACAACAACGCTACAACCTTCATCAACCAGTGCTCGCGCTATGCCGAGCCCGATACCACTGGCACCACCGGTGACAACCGCTACTTTACCTTCTAAATCCTTCACTTCACCTCCTATGCAAGCCAGCACTGATGAGAAGAGTCTTACGAATATCTAATCCAAAAGGATGTTGCAATCTCATCATGCTAGCTGTCGAATACAAAACTACGATGTAACTTCCTACGCATTTTTTCGCGGTATCTACTTGATGACACCAAAAATGACACCGCTATTCCCGTCATACATAACCGGTAGATTCATTTGCGCGCGAAGAATGGTCATGGACGGAAGGTGATTCCGCCAGGCAAATTCTTGAAAAAAAACTATGGTGGATTCACCGGCCAAAACACTATTCTCAAGGGCACGCATTTGTAGGCCGTAGTCTCTAGATGCCTTTAAATTATGTGGACTGTATAGATTTGGCAGCGGTTTCGCGTCAAGCTCAAAATAGATATTGATCATTTCGGGGGCGTTACTGAATATCTTTCTATCCTCTAGTTGGACTATCTCGGGAAGTAAATCCTGAGATCGAAGTTTTTTGCTAAAGTAACCGTCGCCATTTTCGATGTTGTAGGCAACCAAGGCCTTAAGCGGAGCAATCCCAGCAATAAAAAGAACAAAAATTAGTGAGCCCGTTAGAGCCTGGAAGCGCAATGTTATAGAGGAGCTTGCTTGTGCGGCGATGGCTAACGCAGCCAAAAACAAAGTTAATACTGGCGAAAGAATTCTTGCATCGACTGGCGTGTAATAGTCAAAAAACGTAATAGAGGTATACAAGAAAAAAACATATGCGAGTGCCTGAAGAGCGAGATAGGCGCTAAACCTCGCATTATTGTCCGAGGCCGCGAGAAGAAAACCTCGTGTGATAAGTACAACTGCGACGGAGGCTAGCGTCGATGCAATTAAGATCCCAAACGAATTCGCGCCAAACCATGCGAGCAAAATCTCTCCGGTATCAATGATTCGGGTAATTCCAATGGGGTGAAAACCGAGCTCACGAGGTTGCGCAGGGAAACCAGATAAGGTTTTGAAGGTCATAAAAGTTACCAGTGGAGCGACAGCTATGAGACCAAAAGCGATGCTCTGCCTGATACGAACCATAATCTCCCCTCTCCCGGCCAGCAGAATAACCAAACTAGCAAAGCCCGAAAACGCGAGAGAGGAATATCGAGTTAGTAAAGCGATGCTGATAAATGTTGCCGCTAGGTACAGGCTAAAAGCCTGACCACCGTGAATGAATTTACGAAAAAAAATAAGAAATAAGAGTAAAAAGCTAAGGCATAGGGCCTCGCTGTACACCGCAAAATGTATGTAATAATTGGTACTTGTGAACGTAAAACAGAGCGTTGCAATAGCAGACACCACAGCTGATCCGTTACCGTTCCCAGAAACCAATAGGTAGAAAAGGAAAACATTAAGACCATAAAGGGCCGCGTGAATAAGACGCGCCCCGGACAACACATCCCCGGTTACCAACTCCCCGAATGAAAGCATCAGCGTGTACAAAGGTGGCCAATGGCTCGTAAGCTCAAATATTGCCTGAAATGAGTCCAGCCTTTGAGCTGACAGCATTTGCTCTACCGAATCGGGTCCAGTCCCCGGCCCCCAAATAGTGGAAACCCAGTAGAGAATTACGCCTGTGAAAGCTATGGCGGTGACGATTAGAAAACCCAGGGGTCTACTCATACCACTACATTCCTAATCTAACGAAGAGTCGACAGGTATCAAACTATTGAGCTGGCACACCGAAGCTTGTTAGCAGCTACTAGCTTAGGTTTCCTATAGCTTCACAAATCTCGGCGGGAATCTCACAACTGCGATCATTGGCGTAGTCAAAATAAACAATCAGGCCATCGCCCGTAGCGGCAATCGCATCAAACTCCTCACTGAATACGCTGAACTCCATCCTGATTTTCTTGGGCCCCGTAATGACACCACGCCCGCCAATGTGAAGTCGGTCGGGGTAACTGACCGGCAAGGTAAAGTCGCAGTGCACGTTGGCCAGAATGGGACCTACGTTGAGCTTATCTTTTAATGCCAGCATGCCAGCTCTTTCA
>CAZOIG010000587.1:0-5115 GCA_964579235.1 uncultured Gammaproteobacteria bacterium | reverse complement strand
AGTTTCTTGAGGTGCTTTGGTTGACAGGCTCGTGGATAATTCGTAGCATTCAGTTGTTTACAACATTGTAAACAGAACTTGCCTGCAAAGCCAGTTTTAAACGCGCTGCGGTTTGAGCATGTTCTGTTAGTGAAAGAAGCGGCGGTAAATCCGCCGAGGAACCTGTATATGAACGCTAAAACCAATCTTAAAGTGAATAACGCCGAGACGGCCGATGCCTCGCAGTCTCGTTTACCTATCGTTAAACGCATTGTGCGTTTTGACTACAACGACATCGATAAACCAGTTTTCTATGCAGATAATCCAGTAATCAGTGCGCTATGGGTTGGCTTGTCGGCGACGTTCCCGTTAGGCGAAGGCGAATTTATTAAGTCTGTGAAAAACTATGAGGATCAAGTCAGCGATCCAAAGTTAAAAGAAGAAGTGGCTAATTTTGCGGCCCAAGAAGCCCATCACTCCTTACAGCACAAAAAGATGAACAAACAGTTCGACGAAATGGGTTTCAACACCGCGAGCATCGAAGCGATTATGCAAGAAAAGCTCACCGAACGGATTGAGCAATGGTCTGATAAGAAGCGCTTGATGCGAACTGTCTCGGCCGAGCACGTAACGGCGACCTTTGCGCACTATGCTTTGACTCACCCACATGTCTTGGATCATGCGCCCGAGTCATTCCGTAATGCGATGTTATGGCATGCGATTGAGGAGATTGAGCATAAATCAGTTGCCTTTGATGTGTATCAAAGTTGCGAGGGCGATATGTCGTCGCTCAAGCGGCACTACGCGTTCTTTACGTTCTTAGAGTTTCCTTTTCAAATGATGTTGATCACACGCTTTTTGCTGAAACAACATGGCACTAAGGTCACCTGGAAAGATCGTTGGGGCATGTGCAAGCATTTATTCGGCAAGTCAGGAATGATTAGCTCGGTGTTTTCGGTGTACATGATGTTTCTAAAACGTGGTTTTCACCCGTGGCAGCACGATGATTCGGCCTTGATAAACGAGTGGAAAGTGAAGTTGAGTCCGTACTTTCAAGAAGTTTAGGTAGCAGAATGCAAGCCACGCAAACAAATGAATCTAATGCAGAGCATTATGATGCTTTGATTATCGGCGCCGGAATCTCCGGCCTGTCGGCAGCCTATCACTTTAGTACAGAGTGCCCCGGCAAGACTTATAAAGTGATCGAACGCCGCGACAACATTGGCGGTACTTGGGATTTGTTTAATTATCCCGGGATCCGGTCCGATTCGGATATGTACACCTTTGGGTACTCTTTTAAAGCATGGAACGACAATTCGGCCATCGCTAGGAAAGAGAAAATTCTAGATTACCTGGAAGAAACAGCCGATCAGTTTGATATCCGTCCACACATTGATTTTGGAATTCACAGCAAGCGTTGCGAATGGGATTCAGAAACTGCGCTTTGGACGGTGTATACACAAACAACCGCCAATGGCGAGCCTAAGGTGTACACCGCGCGCTTTGTGTTCATGTGTGTTGGCTACTACAACTACGATCAAGGCTACTCACCCGAGTTTGCTGGTCAAGACAGTTTTAAAGGCGACATTCTTCATCCTCAGTTTTGGCCTGCCGATGCAGACTACGAAGACAAAAACGTGGTCATTATTGGCAGTGGCGCGACTGCAGTGACGATGGTGCCCTCGATGGCTGAGAAAGCCAAACACGTGACCATGTTGCAACGCTCGCCGACCTACATGGGCAGCAAGCCTGCGGTTGACCCCATTGCGAATCGACTAGGTCGATGGTTTGGTGATTGGGCCGCACGTTGGTGGTTTATCTTGACGGGGATGTTTTTGTATTGGTATTGCCAAGCTTTTCCAGAGCGTGCCAAAAAGGCCATCGTCAATGAAATCGAAGGTTTGTTGGGCGATAAGTTTGACCCCAAACACTTTACGCCAAACTATAACCCCTGGGACCAGCGCGTGTGCTTGTGTCCAGATGCGGACTTTTTTGAGGCGATGAAAGCCGATAAGGCGAGCGTAGTGACCGACCACATCGAACATTTTACTGAGGACGGCATCTTGTTGAAGTCAGGCGAGTCACTCGACGCAGACATGATTGTGACCGCCACCGGCCTAGACATGCTGTTTCTTGGCGGCATGGAAATAACCGTTGACGGTAAGGTGACTGAACCAAAAGATGTGATGATCTATAAGGGCTTTATGTGTAACGACACGCCGAATATGTTCGCTTGTGTTGGTTATACGAATGCGTCTTGGACATTAAAAGTTGACCTCACCAACAAATACGCCTGTCGGTTGATAAACCATATGGATGCAGGTGGCCACCGTTTTTGTGTGCCAAGAGTGTCGAACGACGTTAAACAGACTCCGCTACTGGATTTGGATTCTGGCTACATCAAACGCGCCCAAGATCGATTCCCTAAGCAAGGCTCTCGTGCCCCGTGGAAGCTGTATCAAAACTATATTTTTGATAAGTTCACCCTGAAATACTCGTCATTGGACGACGGTGCTATGGAGTTCGTTGCTTAGCCGCGACCAGCGGTTATGACTGGGATCGATGGCATGAGTGGCGCTATGGGACGACACAATCTAATCATTGCGGCGTTCGCGGCTTCCGCCATAGCGCTTGCTTGGTTCGGTGTGCGTCCGGCGTACGACTTTGCCAAAGCCGCTACAACCTTGGTGGTCATTGCGTTCTACTGGCGATTTGTAAAGAAATTAGCTAAATCAGACTTTTTTGTCGGATTGCTTGCCTTTGTGTTTTGTTTAGGCGGTGATGTGGCCCTACTGTTTGATGGCGGGTTTATTTTTGGCTTGAGCAGCTTTTTGATCGGCCATATTTTGTTCATCATTCTATTTGGTCGATTGGCGGATAAACAGCTCAATTGGCTGGCCGTATTACTGACTTTTAGTATTGGCGCAGCCTATTATGTGTTCATCTCCGCTGAGCTCGCTACCGAGGCAATTCCCGTCGCTGTATACACCACGGTGATTGCCTTGATGGGCGCTTGGGGCATAAGCTTGCATCTAAATGCTCGCAGCTCGGCGAGTCTTTTGGTGATGTTGGGTGGCTTGGCGTTTATGTTTTCTGACGGAGTGTTGTCCTACAACCGCTTCGTTGAGTCGTCCGTCTATTTTCACCCTATAGTGCTTTCCAGCTATTGGTTGGCTTTAGCTTTGATCGCAAACGGCCTAGCTAGATTCAATCGCGCTTAGCTGAGCTACGATCTGCGTTTGTTTTACGTCGTTTAGTTGACGTTGATGGCGAACGACAAACCCTCGCCACTCTCATCATTAAGACAAAACACACTGTGCCAGCAACAGTTTTGTTCAGCATTGTCTGTGCCATCAAACTCTGTTTGCTGCGGCAACAGAATACCGTCACCAGCATTCAGTACATGGGCGTAGCCGAGCTCAATAAGATACTGAACAAAGTCTTGGGTTTCGTTAATCAGATGAATCAGAGCATCATGATTAAAGCTTTCAAGTGCCGCGTCTAAGGCAGATCTATAGTTAGCGAGATTCAGAAGTTCGGCTTGTTGTTCTTTATTTAAGCTCTTTGGCCAGCCGTTTTTGGCATCGCAAGACTCGACAAATTCAGCTATGACCTGCATTAATTTGAACTTTGATATTGCTAGCCAGCAGGTTTGGCCACTGGCTTGCACGTAAATTACGCCGGCATGACCTCGCTCAAGATCATGATGTAAGTACGCGCCTCCAGACGGGGCATTAAAATACACGATGCGTTCAACAAATCGGGGGCGCGAGTCGCCGAGGGCACCTTGGATGAGGTCTAAGAGTATTTGATTCTCTGAGATAAGCACGCTTTCCGGAAACAGAGCTTCGGCTAGGTTCGCAGAGTAGCGTTGTCGAATGGGGTCGGAAGCGACGTCTTCTTCATGATCTACACCAAATGAGAAGCGAAATCGCAGGGAAGTGTCGCCCTCAAAGTACGATAGCCAAGACAGTTTCACCCAGAGGTCTTCCACCAGCTCTTGGCCTTGCCGCTCGCCATCGAAAACCTTCCCATCATAAAAAAGTGTCTCGATCTCTTGTCGCACAGCCGGGTTAACGCTGCTCCCAAGTGCTTCAAATTTTGCTTGCCAACGTTCAGCGTATGCCGGTTCGTCAAATACTACTTCGGCGGAGTCACCAGCGAGGACGCGTTCATATAATCGTTTTGAATTATGTATTGCTGGCGCATGAGCGCTTAGTGTCGAGGCACTGACAATCTTTGGTAGTGGAATTGCTTGACCATTGCGCCAAGCCCGATGCAGAGCCGCATCGCTCGGCCACGGCTGTTGAGCCTGTGTTTGCGCGGCAATGTTGATTGCACCTAAGTCAAACCCTCGACGCTGCAGCTTGAACGAATTCGGTTTACTCACAATCTCTTTAACCCACTCAAGCGGCGTACATCAATGCTTTGATCAGTCAGCGAGAATTGCGTCGAAGCCGCCAGCCTGGCAGGCGCCTAACACTTCCTGACAAGTCTGATCGACTTCATCTAAATCAGTGCCTTTGATCATAAACACCACACGGTGATCGCTGATCTTCGAGTCCTTATCCTGTGGATAGCTACCGATATCAATGTCTGGATGTTGGTTTTGGATCGATTCAAGAGCGGCGGCGATTTCGCCCTCGCTTACATCGGCGTGTACTTTTTTATTGACGATTGCTATACCCGTTTCAAGCTGTTCAATAATGCCATCCAGCATTATTTGCATAATGCGCGGTACGCCAGCCATAACGTATACGTTGCCAACGCGGTATCCGGGAATGATCGATTGCTTAGCGTAGATCATTTCAGCACCTTCGGGCGCATAGGCCATACGCTGAGCTGCGGGAGTGAACTCAACACCTTTCTGGTCTAGATAACCTTTGATGGTGTCGAACACGGCTTGTTGCACGATATTTTTAACTCCAAATGCTTTAGCAATCGAATCAGACGTGATGTCGTCATGCGTAGGACCAATACCGCCGGTCGTAAAAACGTAGTGGTAGCGGCCTCTTAGGGCATTTACAGCGTCGACAATTTCTTCTTCAATGTCGGGAACGATGCGAGTCTCTCGTACTCTAATTCCGCGTTCTTCGAGTCGGATCGCGATGTGCGAGAGGTTTACGTCTTGAATGC
>CAZOIG010000586.1:0-2707 GCA_964579235.1 uncultured Gammaproteobacteria bacterium | reverse complement strand
TGTGATCGTCGGCGGCGGGCCAGCTGGCATGTCAACTGCTATCAAGCTAAAACAACTGGCGGATGAGTCGGGCAAAGAGCTCAGCATTTGTTTGCTCGAGAAAAGTGCCGAAGTCGGTGCGCACATTTTGTCCGGTGCAGTAATCGAGCCGCGTGCCCTAAATGAACTATTCCCGGATTGGCAAGAACGCGGAGCACCTCTCAATACGCCAGTGAAACGCGATGAGATGCACATGTTCAACGAAACAGGCTCAATGAAGTTTCCCGGGCTAATGATTCCGCCTTCAATGCACAACAAAGGCAATTACATCGTTAGCTTGTCGAATGTAGTACGTTGGCTGGGTGAACAAGCTGAAGCCATGGGTATCGAGATTTACCCGGGATTCGCCGGCGCAGAACTCTTATACAACCAAGACGGCAGCGTGAAAGGCGTAGCCACGCCAAACAACGGCGTAAACCCAGATGGCTCCCACAAGCCTTCTTTCGAGCCTGGTATGGAGCTACACGCCAAGTACACAGTATTTGCCGAAGGCTGTCGCGGCCAACTCGGCAAAGAGTTGATTGAAAAATTCAACCTCAACGAAGACGCCGACGTACAACACTATGGCATCGGATTCAAAGAACTTTGGGAAGTGGACCCCGCCAAACATGAAGAAGGTTTGGTTCTGCACGGATCTGGTTGGCCGCTAACCGACGGCTTGAGTGGCGGTGCGTTCATGTATCACCTCAAAGACAATATGGTCACACTAGGCTTGATCGTCGACTTGAACTACAGCAATCCACATGTCAGCCCATTCGATGAATTCCAAAGAATGAAGCACCACCCTGAGTTCGCAAAAGTACTCGAAGGCGGCAAACGCTTAGGTTATGGCGCGCGGGCGCTGTCGAAAGGCGGCTGGAACTCGCTGGGCAAAATGAGCTTCCCGGGTGGTCTTTTGGTCGGCTGCGATGCGGGGACTTTGAATTCAGCAAAGATCAAAGGCACGCACACCGCAATGAAGTCTGGCATGGTGGCTGCTCAAACTTTATTCGCACACATTAGCGAGGGTGGCGAAGCAGGCCAAACACTGGACCAGTTCGATACTGCTTTTAGAAGCTCTTGGGCGGGCAAAGAACTCAAAAAAACGCGGTCGTTCAGCCCTGCCCTGCACAAGTTCGGTGCATGGTTAGGCGGAACCTATGGCTTCATAGAACAAATCCTTGGTGGCTTCGTGCCTACTATCCATGACAATACGGCAGACCATGCCCAGCTCAAAAAAGCGTCAGAATGCGAGCCTATCAATTACCCGAAACCAGACGGTAAATTGAGCTTCGATAAACCCTCGTCGGTGTTTTTGTCTAACACCTATCATGAAGAGGAGATTTTTTGTCACCTAACTTTAAAGAACGAGTCGGTGCCAATTGAAGTAAACCTAGCTGATTATGATGCGCCTGAACAGCGTTACTGCCCTGCAGGCGTCTATGAAATTGTCGGCCAAGAAGAAGGTAAGCCAGCACTACAGATTAATGGGCAAAATTGTATCCACTGCAAAACCTGTGACATCAAAGATCCTACGCAAAATATTGTATGGATCGCGCCTGAGGGTGGCGGTGGACCTAGCTATACCAACATGTAAACGAATCTGCTTAGTAGGAATCGTTTAGACCGTAATACGGTTTGAAAAACGCCCAAGATTGCCTTGGGATGAAAAGCCAGAGGTTAAGCTCTGGCTTTTTTTATGGCAATGAAACACAGCGTGACAAGCGTCTGAATAAGGTTGTGCTGTGGTAATATCACCAGCTAACTTCTAGAATTTTCACTCTTGCGTCAACATGATTCATAAACTCCTCACCACATTTTGTCTGCCCTTAGGGTTGAGCGCCTGTTTGTTGACATCAGGTGGCGGCGCGCAAACATCTGAAATCGCAAGCCTTAACGAAAAAATCGACACACTCGAATCATCTCTAGTTTCTCGCTTTGAAAGCAGTTGCCAACACAACATTGAGCAGATTGAAACCGAGCTAGGCGAGCGCTTAGCGACTGATCTGAAACAAGAAGTGGCCAAGCAAAAGCAGCTGAACCGAGCAAAAACCAAAGAGCTAAAGACACTGCAAACGCAATGCAATACGAACGGTGACGACGAAAAAGTTATTTTTGGTGAAGTGGAGGACGTGACCTTTATTGATGAAGACCTTACCTTAGAAGCCCGTGTGGACACAGGCGCAGAAACCTCATCAGTTGGTGTATTTGCCTTAACTCAGTTTGAGCGCGATGGGCAAGACTGGGTGCGCTTTAAATTGGTTAACCTCAAAAAAGCACCATGGCTTGAGTACCGTATTCGTGATGATGTGCGAATAAAATCGCGAGTGAAAGGCTTTACTGACGAACGCTACGAAATTGAGATGGACATAAAGGTCGGTAATACTGTTTATCGCGACCAAATTTTCAATCTCGCGAATCGTCGACGATTTGAATACCAAGCATTATTGGGTCGAAGCTTTCTACGCGACCTAGCCATAGTGGATGTAGGCGTAAAGCATCAACTAAAACGCAACGCCAAATAATAGCCAAAGAGAACCAACTTGCATAACCGCGCTCCTTTTATCGTTTTAATTTCCGGACTGCTGCTACTCGGCTTTTCGAACATATACTATCGGCACGTTGAAGTTGGTGTACCTCTCACCCCGGGTGAACGAGTTGATGTTTGGCAAATTGAGGCCAAAATCAC
>CAZOIG010000585.1:0-2006 GCA_964579235.1 uncultured Gammaproteobacteria bacterium | reverse complement strand
TGCTGACTCAGGCCGTTCAACAACGACAACATGAACTGCATAGAGCAAGCTCAACCTTTACGCAGAGCTTCAATCGGCTGATCGAGCAACGTCATCAACAACTTACCCATGTGGGCGAAAGCCTGAATTTGGTCAATCCTTTAGCTACGCTAAAGCGAGGGTATTCGATCACTCGAGATGCCGATCAAAAGATCGTGAACAGTGCTGACGACACCAATGTTGGCCAAGCAGTGACGGTTCAACTGGGTAAAGGTAGCCTCGAATGCGAAGTTACTGGCGTTGCTGGAGTCAAAGAACAGTGAGCGCCAAGCTTAAAATTCGCGACCTGACGCGCTTAAGCCTGTTAGCGGCTTGTGCACTAGCCACTTATCACCCTGGGTGGGCCCAGTCAGCGAATGAAACTTTAGAAAACGATGAGAGCAAGCCAAACGCCGCTGCGCTCAGGCCCGTGACTAGCGTGGATATCAACAGTTTGAATCTAAGCGTTGAAGCAGGTTCGGTGTTGTCGTTTACTGTGCCGAAGATCAATCAGCAGCTGCCAATCGTGCGATTCGGTACACAGGACCTACTGGTTTTGGACAAATCAAACGAATGGCAAGTTATTGCGGCGATCAGCGAAGAAATACTGGGTGGTGAATACCTCATTTACTTTCGCTATGACAGCGAAGATGCCGAGGCGCAGGCGCTTCCTATCAGAGTGCGCACTGGGGATGCATTTGTCGGGCGAGCCGACTCAGATTCGCGGCTTATTGGTGAGTGGCAAACACAATGGCCACGCTCATTGTCCGCACTCGACTTTGATAATTCTTCTGAGCCGAATCTACCGTTCACAGCCATAATACCCCGTACGCTGAGCGAGATAAGTACTCGCGTAAGCAAGCATCGCGTTGAACACACCGCAACCGCTCTGCATGCCACTCTTAACGAGCCTGAAATTCTCGTCGCACCAAGTTCGGCGATAGTCAGCACGATAGAAAACAAAGGCAATCAAGAGCACATAATGGTTCTCGCCCATGGCCGCGAGGTGTACTCGATAATTGCGTTTACCGGTGAGCCTTTGGTCGCTGTGGGCGACGGGGTTAACCCAGAGCAAGCACTCGCTGCCCTGAGCGGCAGTGCAAGCAGCGCGAGGTCGATTACTTGGTGGCTACAAGCCAACAACACGCTAATCAGCCCGCAGCACTTCATTGATTGGTAGATTTCGCGGAATGAACTGCGTTGGATGGTTACGACCTAGCTGGCCCTTAGTTAGCCTGTTGGGGCTGACTAGCTTACTGTTTGCTGCGACCACGTCCAGCGTAGAATTAGCTAGCTTGAAGGTGGAAGGCACTGAACAGACAGTTCATTTCGCACAGGCGGGCAATCCGAGCGCGAAAAATGCCGTAATATTTATTCACGGGTCACCTGGCAACTGGCGTGCATTTGAAGCGTATTTGAATGATGCCACACTCCAAAAAGAGGCGTTATTGATAAGCGCTGACCGCCCGGGCTGGGGTCTGTCCACGACCCCAGACGCATTGCTGGGCGACTTTGGGCAACACGCGTATGCGGTGAATCAAATCATGGCGGCCTATCCTGATAAAACATGGCACCTAGTGGCTCATTCCTTGGGAGCCTCAATGGCCCCAAGCGTGCTCATTAAAGCACTGGAACTTGATCGTCCTATACGGAGTATGTTGCTGCTTGCCGGAACCCTCGACCCAAGCCTAGGCAAACCTCGCTGGTACAACCGAGCAGCGAAGCTCAGAGTCATAAACTTCTTTTTGGGTGCGGAACTGCAACGCAGCAATATCGAGATACTCAAACTGCAAAATCAGCTGGAAACTCAGGCGGCGCAACTCAAAGACTTGGCGAAGTCTCGTGGCAAGTTCGCCACACGAGTAAAGATTTTGCAGGGCGCAAAAGACAAACTAGTGTCGCCCCGCAATGCGGACTACATAGAAGAAAACTGGAATACGCTATTTGCCGATCTTGAAGTAATAAAACTCAGTGAAACCGGCCACTTC
>CAZOIG010000584.1:0-13981 GCA_964579235.1 uncultured Gammaproteobacteria bacterium | reverse complement strand
TACTCTGATGCGTTCAACATGTGGCCACGTTGAGCGCTCGCCCTCGCTCATCAAGTCCATAATTTCTTCTGGCGAGCGGGTCGATAAAGCCGTGGTTGGGTTTAGTATTTTTTGCGCGGGCAAAATATTAATGTCACCGGTGAATGTCTGTGATACCAGAGAAATGTAGCCGTTAATGATCTTACTCAACGGTGAGTTATCGTCTAACGGACGTTGCAAGATATGTGATGCGGCCAATCCCCATTGTTTGAAGGTATCTAAACTGGTTTGAGTGATGGTTGAAATAACGCCATCACCGCCTTTCTCAGCGCTGATAAACGGTAATACCAGCGGATTGGTTTGACTTACGATGTTGTGATTCACGCCGTACAAACGCGCCAAACGCTTCATCGGCAAATCGTCGCTTAAAGAGCCGTCAACCCATTTACGGGTCGGTAAATAGGGCACGCGCTCGCCTTTTACGTTGCGCGCCGCTAGCGTGACTGGGTTGAATAAGCCGGGTATGCAGCTTGAAGCTAATACGGCTTCGCGCACCATCACATTTGGAGTGGTTACCGCATTCAGCAAGCGTGACTTTTGATGCTTTTCGGCCGGCGCGATCGAAATATTAATTTTCAAACCCGAGATAGCATAGGCCTCAGCAAATGTAATGTCTGGAATCACCGATGCGATGATTTCTTTGAGGTCAGTATCCATTACATTGAGGCGTTTTCCCGGGGTAATACGATTGATGATGGAATCTATCTCGCCATCAAACGATAGAAACTCAGGGTCGAATATTTCCTCAAGATCCTCTTGTTTACGAGTACCAACCACCGCGGCTACTATGGCGCCACCGCTCGCACCTGAAATAACCTCTGGCAACAAGTCTTGCTCCCACAAGGCTTTGATCACCCCAACGTGGAAAAACAGGTAAGTACCTGCACCGCTTAACATGAGAGCAGATTGGCCGTAACACAGGTTGGCGCGGTGGAAGAAGTCCAATTTCTCGAGCATGTTGATTCCACGAGTGCGTGGTTTAGCAATGTGCTCGAGCGCAGCAGCCACCTCATTGGTGTACTCTACGATCAAATCCTTAGTGCCAAATTTAGCTTGCTTATAAAGCGAAGATCGCCCCATGCCCCCTAAGTTACCGTGAATGCCTTCGTTCAAGGTGAACAGTAAAGCCGGGTTGTTGTTGTCCGCACGAAAACTGCGCAAAGTATCTAAGCGATTACGAATCGCCTTGTAATCATAGAGATCGCTTTTGTCTTTGGACTTCCATTTGTCTAAGCCTTTTTTCTTGTCGTATTCAATGGCCGCCGTACTCCAGTCTTCATACGACTCGGCTTCCGCCATTCTTCTTAATAGGATTCTAGACATACGCTACCTGCTTGATTTTGTTGTTTTCTTGGTCGCAACCCATTACAGCGCGACCCAGAGGCCTACCTCTCTTAGTGAATCTATTTTAAGCCAATCGCAAATAGCGTTCGCGTAAAAATCAGTGAATCTTTGAAAATAATGGACATTCCGCCCACTTTCGTAACAATTGTCTATAAAGCTAGACTAATTCCGCGAGCATTTCTTTTTCGTAGGGAACCAGTTCTTCTAAACGATTCTCCGCAACTTTTTTGGCCCAGTTTGGATTGGCGATGAGTGCGCGCCCAACCGCTACTAAATCAAACTCGTCAGCGCCTAAACGCTCATACAATTGATCTAGGCTAGCAATACCAGCGCCACTAAACTCGCCTTTAGTTTGTCCCGCAATAAAATCTGAGTCTAAACTGACACTGCCAACCGTCATGCTCGGCTTACCGGTTATTTGCTTGCACCAGCCCGCAAGGTTTAAATCGCTGCCCTCAAACTCAGGCTCCCAAAAACGGCGTTGTGAAGCGTGAAAAATATCAACACCTGCATTCGATAAAGGCAATAGTAGCTCATCAAGCTCGGCCGGCGTTTCAACTAAACGCGCCGCATAATCTTGCAGCTTCCATTGCGACCAGCGCATGATGATGGGGAAATCGTCACTCACTTCATTGCGCATAGCTTCGATAACCTCAATGGCAAAGCGCAGTCGGTTACTTAACGATCCACCGTATTCATCATCGCGATGGTTGGTGCCTGACCACATGAATTGGTCGATCAAGTAACCGTGTGCGCCATGAATTTCGATTGCGTCACAGCCAATTGCTTGAGCATTTCGAGCTGTGCGCGCGTAGGCCTCAACAGTTTCTTTTATATCGCTTTTGGTCATCGCGTGACCAACCACTTTACCCGGCACTAACATGCCTGACGGACTGTAGCCCGGTGTGTCTCCACCTGGCTCTACACCTGGGCGGCGAATTGCGCCAACATGCCATATTTGAGGGGCGATCTTGCCACCTTCTGCGTGCACTGCATCAACGACCTTTTGCCATCCTGCGAGGGAATCATCGCCATCAAAGAAAGGCACATCTGGATAGCCGCTAGCGGCTTTGTGCCGAGGGCAAGTGCCTTCTGTAATAATCAAGCCGACGTCACCTTCGGCGCGTTTTCGGTAATACTCTAGGACGTTGTCACCGGGTACGTTGTTAGGCGACTTGTTACGTGTCATGGGTGCCATAACGACGCGATTTTTAAGTTTCAAAGAACCGAGTTCAAATGGGCTGAGTAATGTTGTCATAGCGGTTTGATCGTTAGTAGGTTAGTAGTTGAGACAGTCACGAGGTAAGTCTCGTGTTAGTCTTCCTTGGTGTATAAAATTGAGCGAAGCTTAGGTTAGCACATATGTGTTTTGGAGTGATCAGATTGGTCCGAGTCGCGTTTAGGTTTTAATGTTTGGAGGATTTAACAATGCAAGAACTGGTAACTCGTCACATTGGAGATTTGGTGTTAGAGGTAGCCTTTGCCGAATCCATTAATATTGGTCAGCTCGCGCAAGGACGCAGAGTTGTTGCGCCAATTGTGGCAGGTAAGTTTGAGGGACCTAATCTAGCGGCGAAATTGCTGCCCAGGGGCCATGATTGGGCGATGTTTCAAAACGATGGGTCGATGCGTATTGATGTTCGTCTAAGCCTGCAAACTGAAGAGGGTGACGCTATCTACGTGGCTTATGAGGGTTGGATGAAAGCAGCGCCGGCCGTTATGGCTCGTTTTTTGCAAGGTGAGCAGTTACAGCCCGAGGAATATTATTTACGGACTGTCGTTAGATTCGAGTGCTCGGCTGACCATTTAAGCTGGTTGAATGACACCATATTTGTTGGCGTTGGCGAACAATTACCTACCGGAGTGAAGTACTCGGTTTATCAAGTGGAATAACTCACACGCTAAGTCTGGGCTTAATGCCTCACCTACTACCGTTAAAAAAGGCCGTTTACTTTAAAAAGTAAACGGCCTTTTTCGGTTTGCTGCTTTTTTGCTTTGGTACTTTTTAGTTTGGCACGGGGTGCTTGCCGTGCAATCAGGGCTCAGTACCTCAGCATTTAGAGGTCACTCTGACTCGTGATGATGGTGATCTTCGCTGCCCTCAGCCTCTGCGCCCGCGTCAGCGTCAGCGTGATGGTGCTGATGCTCATTGGCGTGCCCGTCGTCGCCATGATGGTGCTCGTGCTCATTGGCATGACCGTCATCGTCGTGGTGATGTTCATGTTCGCTAGCGTGTCCGTCATCACCGTGGTGATGTTCGTGCTCATTTGAATGGCCATCGTCTACACCGTGGTGGTGAGTGTGCTCGCTATTGTGAGCGTGGTCTTCATGGTGATGGGCTTCACCGACAGTGTGTTTGCCGGCGCCGTGATGGTGCTCCAGCTCGTCGGCATGTCCGTCATCGCCATGGTGGTGTGCATGCTCGTTGGCGTGCCCATCTTCGCCGTGGTGATGTTGATGCTCGGTTTTGTGATCGTCGCTGCCATGATGGTGCTCATGTTCAGACATGTGACCGTCTTTACCATGATGGTGTGCATGGAGTTTCGTCTCAACGGATTCTTTTGCGACCGTTTTTGTCTCCGCAACAGCGGCAGTCATAGAGAGTGCCAGAGCGACCATAGGGAGGCCCTTGGTAAGTGAGGAAATCAGGCTAATAGTAGGTTTGAGCGTAAATCTATTTTGAATCATGGGATCGTTCTCCTCTGGTGTTTTGAGCGATTTTTGACGTCGTCTGATTGAAAAGCATTAACTCAATGTAATCTAGGCTAACAAAATAGCGTGCTTACGCAAAGCGTTCAGTGTGACTCGTAATGTATGGGTTTGGTGAAAAAACTTTTAAGCAAGATCACGTTTTCGCCATTGCATTGGTGAGCACCCCTGACGTTGTTTGAACGCACGAGTAAAGTTAGCTGCTTCTTTGTAAGCGAGTAAATCGGCGATCTCGTTGATGTTTAGGTGGGTTGAACGCAACCATTGGAGAGCGAGTTCATCGCGCACAGAGTTGAGCTGCTCCGAATAACTCGTTCCTCGCGCGCTCAGTTTGCGAATAAGCGTTCTACTGGATACGGCCATTTCGCCAGCAATGGCGCTCAAGGTTGGTGCTTGGTCTCCGGTGTAATGTAAGTTATGTCTAGGGTTCGATCGCGTTTGCGAATAGAGCGTATACCTTGCTTCAAAGAAGCGTTCTAAAGTGTGTTTAACCAATGCTGCTGAATCTCGCTTTGCGTCTAAATTCAGGAGTAGGCTTTGGCATTTCGCGACGTTGTCTCTAAAGCTAGTCGGGTCGCTGAGTGGTGATTTCACATCACTCCAAGACGCGGGCACGCAAATATAATTTTGAGCCTGATCGTACTGGCATTTGATCCCGTACTTTTCGTCTAATTGAGTTGCGTAAGGTGGTCTGGAATGAGCAAAGCCTATACGTGTTTGCGCGCTAATATCGTGCGCCATAATGGTTTCAACAACCGCGTAGGTAGTATCAATCGAAACCTCAGCCATCCATTGTTTGACCAGCGCGTGTTCAGTAGGTATACAGCTCAGAATCCTCAAGATATTTGAATCTTGCTCTATTGTGGTCTGGATTAGGGTCGATCGAATGGATGTAAACCTCGAAACCGTCTCAAGTGCCGACCTTAGGTCCGGTGCTGATAATGCGGCAAAACCCACAGCACCATGGCTATTGAGTTGAATTTGTCTACTAAATCGAAGTGCGATCGACTCTACGCCAATGGCTTGCATGGCAGGGAACAGCTCTTCGACGATATCGGCATCAATGTAGTCTAAATCCGATGCCTGCTTAGCCAAGGTCGCAAACCGTTCAGTTAATTGGTTCGCGAGTAATGGTTCAGCCGCGAGCATTAAGCGAATGTACGCTGTGGAGATTCGATGTTTTGAGCTCATTGGTTCAATCTAAATATTTCTATTTGGCGTTTAATGATAGAAATATAGTCATTTTATGAAATTCACTCAATGCCAGAGTTCAACTATTATTCCTACATAACAATAAAAACGTATGACCAAACTTGTGTCGAGTTGCAGTATTGCGACTTTACTCAATACCCACCTTGCCAGGAGATAACGATGTACAGTGTAGAAGACCCAGTAAAAGGACTGATTCAATTTTCGGATCGAAAGCGCTATTTTTGGATAGCGTCTATCATATTGCCCCTTACTCCTTTAGCCGTGATCTACGGCTACTACCTCGTAGACTCGCCCTTTATGCTGTTGGCGCCATTGCTGCTCGCTTACGCTCTCATTCCTGTGTTAGATCATTTTATGGGGGTTGATAAAACCAATCCTCCTGAAGAGATCGTGCCATTACTTGATGATGATCCATACTACAAAACCTTGCTAAAGATCAGTATTCCATTGTTTTTTATCGTTCTGATTGGTTGCAGTTGGTTTGTTGGGGTTGAGCCTCTGCCTATATGGGCGATCGTTAGTTTCGGTTTGATTGCTGGAATGTACGCTGGTTCGTCGATCAATACGGCGCATGAGATTGGCCACAAACCGTCTAAAGAAGACCGACTGTGGGCGCGCATCAGCCTTGCCGTATGTGGCTATGGGCATTTTTGCATCGAGCATAACCTTGGCCATCACCGTGATGTATCGACTCCCGAAGACCCTGCGAGCTCGCGCATGGGCGAAAATATTTATAGTTTTGCAATGCGTGAGCTACCCGGTGCGGCAAAGCGCGGCTGGGACGCGGAACGTAATCGCTTAGCCAAAAAAGGTCACGGCTTTTGGTCAATGCACAACCATATTCTGCAGTCCTACTCAATCACATTGTTTGTGCAAGGCTCTTTGGTTATTGCATTCGGTTGGCCGGTTCTGCTGTTTTTGTTGGTTCACAACTTTGGTGCCTGGATGCAGCTCACTTCGGCTAACTACATTGAGCACTATGGCTTGCTTAGAGAACGTAAGCCGAATGGCAAATACGAGCGATGTAAGCCGCACCACTCATGGAATGCGAACCACATTTTCAGTAACTTGATGTTGTTTCAACTGGAGCGCCATTCCGATCATCACGCTAACCCCGCGCGTCCGTACCAAAGCCTGCGCAGCTTTGAAAATCTACCGGAGCTGCCAGCAGGCTACTTTACGATGTATATGATTGCCTACATCCCACCGCTGTGGTTTAAGGTTATGGACCAGCGGTTGGTGGACTTACCGCATATTCAGGGTGATTTCTCAAAGATCAACATCGACCCCAAACGAGCTGATGAATTAATGGCGCGACACGCGCCAGCGTAAACGTTTTTAACTGGCTTGGGCTTTAAAACGCGGGTTGCCGTTAATGGCTTCCCGCGTTTTTGTTGTGTTAAGGGCAGCCTTTAAGTCAGTTTGTCGAGTATATCCAACTCACGAGCGATCGCTTTGATTGCGCCTCGCATGATGTTCATTTCAATCTGAGTAGGCTCGGACTTGCGCAAAAACTGCCGCACTCGGGAAAGAGTTTCGCCTTGGTGTGGCCTTAGGAATTTTGCCTGTTTCAAAACGATTTCTAAATCACTCACCAATTGCTCAAATTGTGCAACTGAGGGCAGAGGTTCATGCATTTCCTCCTCCTGAATTAGTGACTCTGAATTGGCCGCTTTAAAAATTTCATAGCACATGATTTGCACGGCAGCGGCTAAGTTTAAGGAGCTGTATTCTGGGTTGGCGGGTAAGGTAAGCCGGTACTGTGCCAACTCTATATCATCGTTGTGCAGTCCCATACGTTCCGGACCAAACATCAACGCGACCTTGCCGTTGCTGGAATGCTGCAAGAGAAGTTCAGCGGCCTGCTCAGGTCCGAGTACCGGTAGGTCGTAGCCACGAGGTCGTGCCGTTGTCGCGATGGTGAGCTGTGACTCTGCTAAGCAGGATTCAACACTTTCAAACACCTCGCATTCTTCTAACAAATCACTCGCCCCGGCAGCCATTTGAGTAGCCGATTCATTTGGGTATTGTTTCGGAGCCACCAAATCAACATTCCTTAATGCCATAGTCTTGGCGGAACGAACCGCTGAGCCGATATTGCCAGGATGGAAGGTTCTCACCAAAACGATGTGAATATTGTTTAGATTCATTGCTGTGCTCAAATCGGTAGTTCGACGGTGAAGTGCTTTTCTATACTAGCTTCAGCTCATAGAACACGCTGTGGGGATCTAAACTGTATGAGGCAAAAGGGCCGGTCTCAACGAAGCCATAGCGTTCGTACAAACGTCTCGCAGGGTCAAAAAACGGGTGGCTTCCGGTTTCTAGGGCGAGGGCTTGATAACCTTCTGTAGTGGCGTGACTCAATAAAACTTCGAGCAGAGCTTTTCCGAGGCCAAGCCCCAAAAATTGCTCCTCAACTTTCATTGATTTAACTTCGCCTAGAGAATGGTCGGAATACAACTGCTTTAGAGCAATGCAACCCAATACTGCTTCACTCTTTGCGTCGCGTGCGCTCCATACTTTCACATCAGGCTTTTTGAGGGCTTGCTCTTCGAGCGCGTGAATGCTCTCGGCGGGCGAAAAGCTAAACATAGACTGACGATGTTTTTCGAGCAAAGCGATTACTTGGCCATCAAGAAGTGGGTCAATACTGATTGAGTGGTCTAACATAAGTGGTTTAGCAATGTCGTCTCAGTGCTGATTTTAGTAATAGTCTTAATAGTCGTTTTGTACTTAAAAAGCTCAACTAAATAGCGGAGACATCCGCTGCCTAGCGTAAACGCTGGCACCGACTAGGCCCGGGTTCTTATGGGTAATGAGTTGAGTTGGAATCTGCTCCATGAGATCACGGTGGCGTCCCTTATTTTCAAACCCCGCTCTGAATCGACTATTAAGAAGTTGCTCGGGATAGCGCTGTGCAATTCCGCCCCCAATAAAAACCCCATTTGATGCCCCCATATCTAAAGCGACATCACCAGCTACTTGGCCGAGTATTTCAAAGAATAGACTCATTGTCTGAGCAAAGAGAAATTCTGTTTTAGTATTGGCCTCTTTAATCCCAAGTTCAGCTATTTGCGAGGGCGTTGAGTCAACCAAAGGTACATCATTTATGGCGCAAAGAGCTTGATGAATATTTACTAATCCTGGACCAGAGAGAAGCCGCTCTCGTGAAACACGATTGTCGAACTTAGACTGCAGAAACTCTAAAATTTGTCGTTGTAGGTCTGACTCTGGTGCAAAGCCAACGTGGCCTCCTTCAGTCACTAAAGGCACAGCCGTGCTCCCTTCACCACATAAGCCGGTTACTCCCAAGCCGCTGCCTGGCCCCAGCGCACCATAGACAAAACGCTTTTCTGAACCGTCAATAGAAAACCTTGGCCCGCCTAAATGGATAAGACTGTTTTGAGTCAAACTGCGTAGGCTATATGCGATCGCTTCCCAATCATTGAGCAACCAAACATGATCGGTTGTAAAGTGAGAACGTAAATGATCTTGATTTAGGTGCCAGTTGTTGTTCAAAAATTTGACACTTCCGTTAACGATAGGGCCAGCTACTGCTAGCGTCATACCTCGAAGCTGGGAAATAGAGTGTGTCTCAAGATAATGATCGATTGCGAATTCAATATTACTAAAGTCCTCGCATTGTAGAGTTTGAGCTCGGCTGAAGTGAGCGCTGTTTTGAGTAGCCAATGCAAAGCGCGCGTTGGTTGCACCAACGTCTGCAATCAGAATGTTGGCATTAGTTTCTGCTTCAGTTTCGGTGTGCGTAGTCATCTCGTGCTTTGCCTTTGTCAAAAAATGTCTTTCTATTTTCTCTGGTTACAGAGTGTGGGATGAGCGACCCAGTAATATAAACCTATGCTGGCTGTTATTGTGTAAAATGTTATGAAAACTGGAGCTCAGCCGAATCCAGCTGGCTCCAGTGGACGAAAACCTAGTTTCTTTTTCGGCTTGCTGTTGCGTACTATTTAGATGCAAGCAATAACAACAACACTCAAGATTAGTCCTTATGCTTAATACCTGCAATATTGTGATCGTTGGCGGCGAAGGTGATTTAGCCTTTCGCAAATTGTATCCCGCACTCTTTAGCTTACACTGCGAAAACTTACTGGCGAAATCAACCAAAGTGGTTGGTTTTG
Source organism: uncultured Gammaproteobacteria bacterium (assembly GCA_964579235.1). Classification (GTDB taxonomy): domain Bacteria; phylum Pseudomonadota; class Gammaproteobacteria; order Arenicellales; family Arenicellaceae; genus Arenicella. The sequence goes on along the minus strand of CAZOIG010000584.1, from coordinate 4,538 downwards.
GACGAGGTCGCTACACTGAAGAATCGTTTTTTGAGAACATGCGAAAGTGGGTTCAAGAGAGCGAATACGTACAGAATTACGATGATAAAAAGTGGACGCAATTTTTAAAGCGCTTAGTGCGTTTTGTTGGCGACGCCACAGCGGCTGAAGACCTCAGCAAACTCGATACGCAATTGGGCGGTGGCGACAACGTATTCTTTTTGTCTACCCCGCCGAGCATTTTTGCCCCTATCTGTGACGCCATGGGTAAGGCCGGTATCGTTAGTGAGCGCACGCGTCTAATGGTTGAGAAGCCGCTAGGGACTTCTTTAGAAACCTTTAACGAGATTAACGACACGCTGTTTCAAACATTCTCCGAGAGCCAGATCTATCGTATTGATCACTATCTCGGAAAGGAAACGGTCCAGAACTTGCTGGCTCTGCGCTTCGCCAACATTCTATTCGAGCCACTTTGGAACAGAAATTACATAGACCACGTTCAAGTTACGGTAGCCGAGAACGTGGGCGCTGGCGGTCGTTGGAGTTATTACAATGAGTCGGGCGCATTACGCGATATGGTTCAAAACCACTTATTGCAATTAGTGTGCTTGGTGGCGATGGAATTTCCAGCGCGTAATATGGCCGATGATATTCGCGATGAAAAGCTCAAAGTAATCCGCAGCCTGAAAGAAATTGGTGCGCACAATGTGCGCGATACGACGGTCAAAGGGCAATACATCGCTGGTTCAGTAGAAAATGAATTGGTACCTGGCTATTTGGAAGAAGATGACGCGAGTGATTCAAACTCGAATACAGACAGTTTTGTTGCGATTAAGGCTGAAATAGAAAATTCACGTTGGGCGGGTGTACCGTTTTACTTGCGCACGGGTAAACGCATGTCTCAACGCTATTCTGAAATCGTTATTCAGTTTAAGCCTGTGGTGTTTAAGTTTATCGACGTTGGCGTTAATGATATTAATAATAATCGTCTGGTTATTCGCTTACAGCCAAACGAGGGCATCGAGCTAAACCTAATGAATAAGGTGCCAGGGCTGAATGAGTCTTTTAGTCTGCAAAACGTGGGTTTAAACCTGTCGTTTGAGGAAGCTTTTGAAGAGCATCGTAGCCCGAGTGCTTATGAGCGGTTGTTGCTCGATGTGACTCGTGGTGATCAAACCTTGTTTATGCGCAGCGACGAATTGCGCGGTGCGTGGCGTTGGGTAGACGGCATCATCGAAGGTTGGGAGCAGACTCAACAGCCTACACAGTCTTACCGAGCGGGCTCAATGGGCCCCGATGACTCACTGGCCTTGATGATTAAAGATGGCCGTCGGTGGGTGGAGTTTAGTTAATGGGGTCTAGCGAAAGCGATTTTGCGCGCGGGGAGATCATCTGGCACAACTATGTCAACAGCGCTGACTTGGTTGCGGACCTGTCGCAGCGACTGGTGAAGCAAGCTATTGAGGCTTTGTCTAATGGTTCTTTGTCCGCTAAAGGCTCTCCATCTGCTAAGGGCTTTAAACCGGCGTTTGCGTTTTCTGGTGGTTCCACGCCAAAGCCTTTGTTTAACGCACTGGCCAATAGCGATATGCCTTGGTCGGAAGTGCTTCTGACGTTAGTTGATGAACGCTGGGTGGATGCTCAGCACGAGCTGTCTAATCAACGCTTTATCGGCGAGCATCTATTCAATACGCTAGATCAAGCGCCTGAGTTCTTGCCACTGTACGCCAAAGCCGATTCTGCCGAGCATTCCTTGACGCGAGTTTTGGATAAGTCAGAAGGCCTTTCTAGTTTTGAGGCGGTTGTGCTGGGAATGGGGAATGACGGACACACTGCTTCGTTTTTTCCCGATGCGAACAACGTGAGAGATCTTGTAACCTACGATGACACAGTGCGACTGCAAACATGTATTTCGCCAGCGAGTCAGGTGGATCGAATTACGTGGAGTCTTGCCGCTTTACTCTCGACGCAGCTCTTGGTGCTGCACATAACTGGGCCTGAGAAGCGTGCGCTGTTCGAGCAAGCGTCCGCCGCCCCTAATGCCTCTAATGTGGATTTAATGGCATTACCCATTCGCTCGGTTATCTATCAAGACCGAGTGCCATTACATGTGTACTACAGCGAAAACTGAACCTATCTTTTATAACTATGTCCAAAGTCATTAAGTCAGTTACTCAAAGAATTATTGAACGCAGTCAGAAGAGCCGAGAGGCTTATTTGGCCGATGTGGAAGCCATGCGCAACCAGCCGCCAGCGCCCGATCGTTTATCGTGCAGTAATTGGGCGCATGTGGTTGCAGCTGAATCGGCTGCAGACAAAGTTGCGATTCCCGCAGGGCAGGGGGCGAATATTGGGATTATTACCGCCTATAACGATATGTTATCGGCGCATCAACCTTTTGCCACTTACCCACAGCAAATTAAATTGGTTGCCCGCAGTCTAGGCGCGACCGCACAAGTGTCGGGCGGTGTTCCAGCGATGTGCGACGGCGTGACGCAAGGTCAGCCTGGTATGGAGCTGAGCCTCTACAGCCGCGATGTAATTGCTATGGCAACGGCTGTGTCGCTCTCGCATGATGTCTACGACGGTGTTATGTGCTTAGGTGTGTGCGACAAGATCGTGCCAGGCCTAATCATTGGCGCTTTGCAGTTTGGTCACTTGCCGGTGATGTTTGTGCCAGCGGGGCCCATGCCATCGGGTATTTCTAATAAAGATAAGGCCGCAGCCAGACAACAGTTTGCTGAAGGCAAAATTGATAAGGCGAAGCTATTAGAAAGCGAGTCCGCGTCTTATCATAGTCCGGGGACCTGCACTTTTTACGGTACAGCGAATACCAATCAGACTCTAATGGAAGCACTTGGTGTGCAGTTAGCCGGCACCTCTTTTGTGAACCCCGGAACGCCACTCAGAAGTGCGTTAACTGCTGATTCCGTAGGCCGATTACTTAACCAAACCAGTAAGGGCAGTGATTACCGACCTATCTCCGATGTGATCACCGAAAAATCCATAGTCAACGCGATGGTTATGATGATGTGTACCGGTGGCTCCACCAACCTAACACTGCACTTAGTTGCCATGGCGGCGGCTGCGGGCATTCAAATCAATTGGCAGGATATGGATGAGATTTCGCGGGCGACTCCGTTGTTGGCGCGGGTTTATCCGAATGGTTCAGCGGACGTCAACCACTTTGAGGCGGCTGGTGGTTTAGCCTTTTTGGTAAACCAACTGCGCAGTCAGGGTCTGTTAAACGAAGACGTGGTTAATGTCATGGGAGAGGGCTTGGATGCTTATACTCGCAAACCCTTTTTACAAGAAGATGGTAAAACATTGGCGTGGGGGCAGCCTGTTGATGAGAGTGGCGACACCGCAATTGTCGCGCCAATCAGCAAACCCTTTGCTAAAGAGGGCGGTATGCGCGTGGTCACTGGCAATCTTGGCACAGGTATTGTCAAACTGTCTGCCGTTGACGAAGCCTTCCAAAATATTAAAGCTCCATGCCGAGTGTTTGAAACTCAAGAGGGCATGAAGCAGGCTTTTGATGCGGGTGAACTCGATCAAGACGTTGTCGTTGTCGTGCGTTTTCAAGGTCCCGCCAGTAATGGAATGCCAGAATTACATAAATTGACCCCTTATCTAGGGCTCTTACAGGATCGTGGTCATAAAGTTGCCTTGCTGACCGACGGACGGATGTCAGGCGCCTCAGGTAAGATTTTGGCCGCAATTCATATGAGTCCCGAGGCGACCAAAGGTGGCATATTGGCAAAATTACAAGACGGTGATCTGATCGAAATTGACGGCCAAAATGGTATAGCCCATGCGCACATTGAAGATGAGACCTTAAAACAGCGCAACAGCGCGGATAGACCAGCAGATGAGCGTACTCTAGGCAGAGGCTTGTTCAAGCGACTTCGCGCCGCCGCGAGCGACGCAGCACTTGGCGGTTCCATCGTTTAATTAAGCTTTGTTTCGTAAACCTATCTCCAAATAGAGATTCCTATGACGATTTTTAGCACGCTGTTAGAAAATGAAACAACTGTGCCCGTGGTCGCGGTAGACAATGCCGAGCAAGCGCTTGGTTTAAGCCATGCCTTGCTCGAAGGCGGCGTTGGCGTGATCGAGGTTACCTTACGAAATAAATATGGACTCGACGCTTTAGCATTAATAAAAAAGGAGGTGCCCAATATGATCGTTCTTGCGGGCACAGTAGCGACGACAGAGCAGATGCGCCAAGTGGCTGATGCAGGGGTGGATGGGGTGATCAGCCCTGGGTTGACCTCGGCGCTCGCAAAAGCCGCTGCAGACGTTAAATTGCCTTATTTACCTGGAGTCGCTACTGGTTCAGACATTTTGTTGGCAATCGAACATGGTCTGAGTGAGCTTAAACTCTTCCCAGCCGAAATCGTTGGTGGGGTGGGGGCACTTAAAGCGTTTCAAGGGCCATTTCCAGATATTCGGTTTTGTCCTACCGGTGGAGTCAACGATAACAACTACAAAGAATACCTAGCGCTTAACAATGTAATTTGTGTAGGCGGGAGTTGGTTTGCCAGCGCCGACCAGAT
>CAZOIG010000583.1:0-10551 GCA_964579235.1 uncultured Gammaproteobacteria bacterium | reverse complement strand
TTCAATTCGCCGCGCCACAAAACTCCATCGCTTGCATGGTGCATGCTGGAGCGAGTCCTATGGACATTGCGGCGTTTAAGCTTGATACATTAACGACTTAAACGAACCGAATCCGGGCAAACCCAACAAGCGGTTTACGAGAACCTGTATTTAAGCTTGACGAACCAAGTGCCATAAAGTTCGTGTACTGTTCGAGTTAAAAGCACTAAGGCGCCTGCATCAGGCATCCAATACCTAAACCAAGGTAATTGCTCCTCTCGAATTAATACGTCCGCGCTAATAGGGGTTATTTCGACCTGTTCTGGAAGGTGATGTCGCATCAAATAATAAGAACGCGGCATGTGCATCGCCGAAGTCACTAAGGCTACAGACAAATCTTGCCTAGCAAGCCTCGCCTCGGTTGAGCGCAAAGCCAAAAATTGCCTGACATTTTGTTCGGTGGTGCGGCTGGACTCATCAATAATAATGGCCTCAGGCGGAACACCCCACTCAACCAACAATTCGCGTGCGTAGTAAGACTCCGCTTCAATGCCGGGTTGCGCGTAAACATTACCCCCCAATATAACGATAGTTGTCGCCGCCCCTTGCTCAAAGAGTTGGTACGCCAACCAATATCTATCGGTGGCATGGGTAAACTGAAGACGCTCTACTGGCTTGCTCGGTAGTCGAAGGCCACCGCCCATCACCACGATCACATCGTGTTTAGCAACAGCCTCAACAGCTAAGGGCGGATATTGAGACTCCAGCCAAGCCGTAAGCTTGACCGCAAACTGTGGTGTGACGAAGACCCATAATAATAATGCTGAGAATACCCAGCTTATTGCCGCGGCTTTGCGCTTGTTCATTAACCGCATCACTAAACCAAACAAGCCTAAGGAAAAGACCAGTCCGAGCGGGTAAAGCACTAAAGAGAGGAGCTTTATGAGTGCGACGATATCCATTTACCAAACATGTAATTAAGTGAGCAAATCCCAGCCAGTAAGGCCTTCACTCTTGTTAAGAAAAGCCACTGATCGTTGACGAGCAATAGTCGATAATCTCGAACGCAATAGAGTAGGCGATTTCGCATGCAAATGATACGATATCAGGCCGTTTGAATGAGGTGTTCAGCATGGGACACGGCGGCGTCATTCGTGACACTTACATGGCAGATCGCTCGACTTTCAACAGACTCTCGACTTAATCGATCCCAGAGACAAACTAAATGGATTTATTTGAATTTAATGATGGCCGTGAGGGCTATTACGGTGAATTTGGTGGCACTTTCTTGCCAGAAATTTTGCACTCAACTATTGAAGAGTTGAAGCAAGAGTTCCGCAAGGCCAAAAACGATCCGACCTTCTGGCAAGAGTTTATCGAGTTAATGCAAAATTACTCGGGCCGCCCCACACCCGTTACACACCTAGCAAACCTCTCTAGAAAATTAGGCAGCGCACAAATCTACTGAAAGCGCGAAAACCTTAATCACACCGGCTCGCACAAAATCAATAATGTGATGGGGCAAGGTTTACTGGTTAAACGCATGGGTAAAACCCGCGTAATTGCCGAAACAGGCGCCGGGCAACACGGTTACGCCACCGCCACTATGGCGGCGCGCTTCGGCTTCGACAGCCGAATTTACATGGGTGCCTTGGATGTCGCTCGGCAAAGACCCAACGTGTTTTGGATGGAGAACATGGGCTCTGAGGTAATTGCCGTACAAGATGGCCAAAAAACCCTCAAAGATGCGATCAATGAATGTTTGCGCGACTGGGTCACCAATATGGATAACACCCATTATGTGTTGGGCACCGCCTGTGGCCCTCATCCGTTTCCAGAGATGGTCAGCTGGTTTCAATCGGTGATCGGCAAAGAAGCGCGTCAGCAGATGTTAGACACAGCAGGACAGCTGCCGGATCGAGTGTTCGCCTGTGTTGGTGGCGGTTCTAACGCAATTGGCCTATTTCAAGGTTTTATGGACGACGCCAATGTTGAATTAGTTGGCTGTGAAGCGGGCGGGTTTGGTCCTGGCAAAGGAAACCACGCGGCGCGCTTGGCTTACAAAGACGCATCAGTCGGCGTGGCACAAGGCATGAAAACTTACTTCCTGCAAAACGATGACGGCAATATGCTCGAAACGCACTCGGTAGCGGCTGGTCTGGACTACATTGGTGTAAACCCGGTGCTCGTGCACTTGTGGGACAAAAATCGCGTTCGCTTTGAAGCGGTCACCGACAGCCAAGTCACCGAAGCGCTGAAGATCAGTATGCGCACCGAAGGGGTTATCCCGGCGCTGGAGACCGCTCATGGGTTCGCTCAAGCGATTCTCGAAGCTGAGAAAATGAGCCCTAGCGAAGCCGTTCTGATCAATATGTCTGGACGCGGCGACAAAGACATTTTCACTATCGCGGACGCGTTAGACGACCAACACTGGAAACGGTTTATCCGACAAAAGGCAGAGCAATATGGCCCTGAATAAATACTTAAGCGAACGCCTAGAACTTAAAGAGCAAGGTAAAAAACCAGCTCTGGTGATGACGCACGTTGTGTGCGGCTATCCGTCGTTTGAAGACAACTGGCGCGAATTGGAGATCATGCAGGAATTTGGCGTCGATCTAGTCGAACTGCAATTCCCTTTTTCTGAGCCCTCAGCCGATGGTCCGCTGTTTGTGAAGGCCAATCAAAAAGCGATTGAAGACGGCGTACACGTTGATGATTGTTTTGAATTTATGCGCAAAGTCAGTGCGCACTTTGATTTCAAAGTCATCATGATGGGTTACTACAATACGGTGTTTAAAACTGGCCACCGTGCTTTCTTAGAAAGGCTCAAGGACGCAGGAGGCTATGGTTTTATCTTGCCAGATCTACCGATCGACGAAGCCTCTGAATTACACTCAATAGCTAAGGAACTGGATTTAGCGCCGATCATTCTAATGACGCCAACGAACAGCGACGAACGGCTTAAACAATTAGCAGACTGTGCTGATGGTTTCATTTATGCCGTCGCGCGGAAAGGGGTTACCGGATCTGGAACGGATATGAATCAGGAAGTCGCAGACTTCATAAAACGCTGTAAAACCATGACCGACTTACCCATCGCAGTTGGCTTTGGTGTAAGTACCGCCTCGGACATTCAATTCATTGGTGAACATGCCGAAATTGCCGTGATCGGTACTGCCGCATTGAAAGCCTGGGAGAACGGGCAATCTGAAGCATTGCGTGGCTTCTTTGAACAACTCTCGGCTTAAACCCTCTGATGCCTAGCGACAAAACCACGCACTGCCCGAATTGCGGCGTCGAAATCGATGTCAACGAGCTGCTTTATCACGAGCTTGAGGCCAAAGCCAAAGCGGAAATGGCCGAGCAAATTAACGCTGAACGCCAGCAACTGAAATCGCAAAGTCACGCCTTGGCGGAACAAAGCAAGGCACTAGAAGACACACTGCAAGAACGCTTAGGCGAGGCGCTCAGCACAGAAAAAGCGGGCTTGGAAGCAAAACTCAAGGCACAGTTAGAAAGCCAGCAAGGCGACTTAATTAAGGGCTTGCAGGCACAACTGCATGAGCAGTCGGCAAAACTCAGTGAGTTTAATAAAGCCCAGCTGGAGATTGAACGACTGAAACAAGAGAAGACGACACTTAAGTCGGAGATCGAGCTGGATTTACAGCGCAAGATGGCCAGCGAACTTGAAACACAACAACAAGCGTTCAAGCTCAAAACCCAAGAGGAAATGACCTTAAAGGTTTCTGAAAAAGAGCAGGTCATACAACAGCTCAAAGACCAATTATCAATTGCACAGCAAAAAGCCGAACAAGGCTCGATGCAACTGCAGGGCGAAGTCCAAGAATTAGTAATCGAAGACTGGTTGCGCCAAACCTTTCCGCAAGACTTGATCGAAGAGATTAAAAAAGGCCAAACTGGTGCGGATTCGATCCAGTACGTTAACGGCGCAATTCACGAAGCGAGCGGTTCAATATATTACGAGAGTAAGCGCACCAAAGCCTTCTCGCCCGGGTGGATAGCAAAATTTAAGGAAGATATTCAAAGCAAAAACGCGGATATCGGGGTATTGGTTACGCAAACCATGCCTGAAGGATCAGAGTCCTTGGTACAGATAGACGGCGTCTGGGTGTGCTCTTTTTCACAGTTCAAGCAATTGGCCAAAGTTCTAAGGGAGTCGCTCATCCAAGTCAACAACGCCTTAATGGTGTCTGAAAACAAAGGCGACAAAATGGGAATGTTGTACGATTTTCTGACTGGCAATGAGTTCAGACTGCAAATCGAGTCCATCGTAGAAGGCTTTAGCGAGCTAAAATCGGACTTAGAGCGCGAGAAGCGAGCGATGCAGGGCGCTTGGAAACGTCGAGAGAAACAACTTGATCGAGTACTCTTGAACACAAACTACATGTATAACAGTATTAAAGGCATCGCGGGCAATGCGGTTCAGGCAATACCTGCGCTCGAGCATCCCAACGAGGGTGACAGCCAAGACAACGAAAGCGAATAAATTCTAGATCAACCCAATCCGAGACAGCATATGCAGGATCAGACTACTCGACCGAGCTCTTTCAAAGCGCTGTTAATCACACTAGCCGCTACGCTAGTACTACTGTCTATCGTCCTATTCTTTGAATGGCGCGACATTGAACAAGACCTGGAAAACTCTAGCGCGGAGGTGTTAAACCGCGCGGGCTTAGAATGGTCTAATGCTGAAACTCACAACCGTGGTCGAGAAGTAGCTGTTTACGGAACGGCGCCCAACTCCACAGCGGTTGAGCAAGCCCTGGCCGAAGTTAAAAAACTAGACGGTGTTCGCAAAGTCACGTTTTTAGGCAGCGTAGAAGAGCAAGTAGAAGAGCAAGGCCGAAGCACTGATACAACAACCGCCGACACAAGGAGCGAGCCTCTGGCACAAGCACCTTCTGTAGAGTTGTCTTTGGCTGATGGCACAGCCGTGGTTTCAGGTTCGGTATCGTCTCAATTAGAAATCGACGCGCTGATTGCCGCTGCAATGGAGAGCTTTGGAGAAGATTCAGTACTTAATCAGTTAGAAGTTGCTCGAGTGAGTGAGTTGAACGCATCACTAACGAACGCTCTTGAAGTGTTGGCGAGTGCGGACTTTGAGCACCCCGATTTCCCCAATACCCCAGCCGGTATTCGCCTAAATGGCGACAAGGCGACTTTGTTCGGCTTGATGGAAAACGAATCCAATCGACAACAATTGCTTGATCGCATGGCGACTGTCTATGATGGCGATATTGACAGTGAGATCAGCGTCTTAAAACTTGATGAATACAAGGCGGAATCGGTACTTGAGGACCGAGACAAAACTGAATGTCTGAATAAACTCAATGAGTTAATCAGTAATAGCGATATTAACTTTGCAACCGGCTCAAGCCTAATCCCAGCCTCGAGCCGAGGTATTGCGGAAGACGTAACAACGGCGGTTAAACGCTGCCCAAAGGTCGTTCTAAGCATAGAGGGTCATACCGATGACACGGGTAATGCGCAGGACAATAAAGACCTCAGTCTAGCTCGCGCCGAAGCTGTAAAAGCCTTTTTGATCGAGAACGGCGTGCGTGCCAACAAGCTCAAAACCGTTGGCTTTAGTGCCGAGGTGCCCAAAGCAGACAACACCAGTGATGCTGGACGCGCTCAAAACAGACGAATTGAATTTAAACTGGCGGAATAGTCTGTATCCGTTATTTAGAAAATGACTAAGGAGAAATAGGCATGTGGTACTTGTTCTTACAAATTTGGGGCTGGCTGATTCTGGCCTTTGTGCTGGGTTGGTTGTGCCACCACTGGTTTAGTAAACGGTCAAGCAGTGAGGACTCCCAAAGCAAGGTTGCATTAATGTCGCAGACCGAGCCGTCACCCGCCGATAACCCCGATGACTTAATGCAAATAAGCGGCATTGGACAGGTTCTCTCGGCTACTCTAAACAGAGAGTTGGGGGTCTATAAGTTTTCTCAAATTGCAGCGTGGACCGAAAAAGATATTGAGAAAGTTGAAGAGTTTCTAAAGTTTTCTGGGCGAGTGCAGAGAGAAAACTGGATTTCGCAAGCCAAGGAACTCGCTAAGAAAAGCGATTAGTGCTTTGGCTAACGGTGAAAAGAAAACACCGAACCTAAACTATCGGCAATAAAAAAACCGCTTTTTTGATCCAAGATTAATTGCTAAAGAGCGGATTGCTGGTTTATTATGTATTCGAGCTTAGAGGTTGCATAAGGAGTTGTGTACCCTACCCCATACCCAATCATGATTTCTATGCAACTTCTTTGCTCACCTTATTTCCCCAGTCTTACATCCTCAATCTTACCTCCCAATCTTATCTCCCCCGCCTGACCTCGCCCACTTGCTTACGCATTTAGCTTTTTATTCTTCCGTATTTCCATCTTATCCTTTTTATCTCGTTCGCTACCCCTAATTAGAGTCGCGATGGGTCGCTAATCAGATTCTAGTTGTCGCTGCCTCGGGGCGTTATTTTTTTGCTTAGCGCTGAGTTTATGCTCGAATCGCGCTCCTACAACCCAACGCACATCCGCTCCTCACGATGGTTTATACAGCTCGCTGCTTGCATTCATCACACCGTATCGAGACCTTAAGATTTAGATCCGTATCCCTGTGGATTATTCTTTTGCCACCGCCAGTGGTCCACAACCATGTCTTCAAGACTGAGGCTTGCAACCCATCCCAATGCCTGTGACGCCAAAGCTGGATCGGCGTAGCAGGTGGCTATGTCACCCTGACGACGGGCTTCAATACTGTACGGAATCTCGGCCTGGCAGGCTTTTTCAAAAGCTTTCACCATTTCTAATACGCTGTATCCATTGCCTGTGCCGATATTGTACGCACGACAGCCATGCCGCCCTTCGACGTCCGCATCCAATAAACGTAATGCGCTTAAATGCGCAGCGGCCAAATCAACCACATGAATATAATCGCGAACGCCGGTTCCGTCAGGCGTCGGATAATCGCCGCCGAAGACACTCAGACGCTCGCGGCGCCCTACCGCTACTTGCGCGATGAAGGGCATCAAATTATTAGGTATGCCACTAGGGTCCTCGCCAATTCGGCCGCTGGGATGCGCACCAACAGGGTTGAAGTAGCGTAGCAAACTGCATTGCCATTGCGGGTCGCTCGCCGCCAAGTCTTGCAAAATATGCTCGATCATTAGCTTGGTGCGCCCATAGGGATTACTTGGATCGAGCTTCGCGTCTTCTTTGATCGGCACAGTCTCTGGATCGCCGTATACAGTCGCGGAAGAACTGAACACAATTTTTTTGCACTGCACCGCCTGCATGGCGCGCAATAAGTTTAACGTGCCCACAACGTTGTTCTCGTAATAATCCAACGGAAGCTCGTTGGACTCGCCTACGGCCTTTAAACCAGCAAAATGAATCACTGCGTGGGGAGATATATCCTGCAGCGCATCCTGCACAGCGCTTGCATCTCTCAAGTCCACCGAGTGATGTTCAGTTTTTTCACCAGCAACTTCAGAAATACGATCGAGCACAGCCGGACTTGAATTAGACCAGTTTTCCAAAATTACTGGCGTGTATCCCCGCTGCCACAGCTCAACAACAGTATGACTGCCAATGTAGCCGCCACCGCCGGTTACTAGTATTTTCTTGCGTGAAGATTCAGACATTATTGGTCTCGCAATTGTTAGCTCCAAGGCTGGTAAACAATAGTGCTGTAGTCGAGCATTTTTTTACGCCTATGGACTAATAGACCCGTGCTCAAACTAAGACTTATGGATGGTCTATGATACTATTGTCGTGGCCCGAAAAAACGCCAAAATAGAATTAATCCATCTTCCCCTGCGATATCCGAAAAGCCTCTGGCGTTCTATGGTCGATCTAGTTAAAACTAATCCTATCGCGGTACTCGGACTGATTTTAGTCAACGTTCTATTGTCGCTCTGGGCCTACTATGCAGACCCAGTAATCAACAACGATGGCGTGCTGTACATATCAGTCGCGCAGTTGATTGTAGAGGGCAAGTGGGACGCGGCATTGAGCGCCTATAATTGGCCGCTATACCCTAGCCTGATTGCCGCCACCTCCAAGTTACTTTGGGTAGATCTAGAACTCGCCGCTTATTTGCTCAATGGCTTTATGGTCATTTTGCTGACGTTGGCGTTTACCAATGTAGTAGGCGAATTGTCCGATTACGACCGCCGCATCATGTTGATCGCGCTGATCGTAGTCGTGCTATTCCCCAGCATAACCAAATACCGATCACTGATAATTCGTGATTTTGGTTATCTCGCTCTCTACCTATGGTCCTTGTACTTTTTACTGCGGTTTTGCAACCAACCCAAAAAGAGCTATTTACTCGCATGGATTGGTCTAGCCAGCGCGAGTTGCTTGTTTAGATTTGAAGGCATCGCTTTTCTACTGGTCGCGCCTTACTTTTTAGTATTGTTTATTGGACAAGACTTACAGCACCGAAAAGCCATTCTGCTCGGTGGTGCTGTGGGCATTTTCGCGATCGCAGCGAGTCTTTTGAGTTGGTACGTATCCAACAAATATTCAGCATCGATCACGGTTGCGGCCCAATCGGGTTTAGAAATCAATAACCTTAAAGACCTGTTTTTCCACAACCTTAGCGATCGTTACGGCGATCAAGTGCTGACCAACTTTGGGTTTGTAACCGCGCTTTTTGGCACCACTGGCGATGTGATTTACGAAACGATCCGACGTCTAGCGGTGGTCTATTTCTTGTTAGCCGCCTACGCTCTGTACTTAGGATTGGTTCTGCAAAAACCCATTATTCGCAAAATTTGGTTAGTCTATCTAGTTACTAACCTGGTACTGCTGATCGGCTTTAGTCTTTTCAATTCGTTCTTAGTCAGCCGCTACACTATGGCGACCGCGCTGACCGTATTGTTATTAGCGCCATTTGCCATCGATCGACTCATACGGCGTTGGCCAAAAGTTAGCCTAATAAAAAAGGTACTGATAGGTCTTGCGTTCTTCATTATTTCAGCTGTCTCTCTAGAAGGTTTAGACGTTCGGACTAACAAAATGGTTGTGCGCGAGGGCGGCGAATGGATGGCAAACAAATTGCACGCCGACGCGAAGATTTACAGCAATAGCCGCATAGCGATGTACTATCGAGACCCTTCAGCCGAGCAAAACCTAAATGAAGAGTACTCTAATACTCGCTTCGACTATTACATGAGAACCGAACAGCTAAAACATTTTGATTTTATAGCCTTAGAGGTTGACCTCAATTCCGACTTCGAAAACTATTTAAGACGAACGGTTTGGTATAACTTTGGCAAGCCGGTTGTCATCTTAGAGGGTCAGAACAATCGTGCGATGTTGATCCATGCGACCAACATGTGCCCCGCCAACACAGAATATTAGCGGGACTGCGTTAGAATCAACACTGTTGAAATTCGACATAGGCTGATATGACCATCAAACTGCGACGCAGAACCTTACTGACCGGCGGACTTGCCATTGCGGCAGGTGCCTACGCGTATCGTCGGGGTATCAGATACCCCGTCTTGAGTCTTGAAGCACCCGAGCTAGAAACCGTGTTGTCGACCGAGTCATACAACATTGAGCTGCAAGACTGCTTTAGACTGCAATTTGAGGAACCCAGCCAGCACCAAGTGTTGGCGCTGCGCGCCTTTGCTCCGGAACCGCTAATAAAAATACAGACTTTAACCTCTCAAACAATCGAGCTAAGTCTCAACAATATTTCACCCGAGGCGGAATTAGAAACAAGCTCAACGGGAATCGAAGAACAAATTGACGGCATTACCAGAAAGCTGACACTGAGGCTCAAGGCTGGCCAAACAGAATTACTCAAATGGCGAGTACCCTTTGCACAGGACTACACCTTTGCCTCAATCGGCGACACGGGCGGGCATCATGAGTTAGCCTGGTGTATTGAGCGTGCGCACGAGCTCGGCGCCAAATTCTTATTGCACCTAGGCGACTTTAATTATCAAGCCGGCGATTATGCGCGCTCGATCGAACTCTTTCACAATGCGCCTTTGCCCTGCTACATAACAATAGGCAACCATGACTTTCACGATTCCGGCTTGCAGTACGCTAATTTCACCAACTCCTTGGGTCCGTTCAATAGTGTGTTTGAGCTAGGCAAAACCCGCTTCTTGAATATCGATACCGCCGCTACAGTCTGGCCCAAGGCATCGGGTAAACGCGGGCGATTGATCGGACGATTGCAGGAACAAGATACTCACCCGCACACGGTGGCGTTCACGCATTGCCCACTGCATGACCCAACCGGCGAGAGCACCCACGATATCGGCAACGATGGTGAGCGAGATTGGATCATCAGTGCACTGAAAAGCCTCAATGCACCAAGCCTATTAAGCGGGCACATTCATCTATTCGATCGATCCGAATTTATGGGGATCGACAATATCATCGTCGGTCAGGGAATGGGCCACCAAGACCTACTCACAAGCGATATAGCGTATTCGCAAATGGCAATCGGAGCGGTGGCGGCGAACGGTGAGGTTGACTATAGCTTTGCGCCCTTGAACATGCCGTTCGATTTGCATTGCCACCCCCGCGTTGAGCC
>CAZOIG010000582.1:0-2183 GCA_964579235.1 uncultured Gammaproteobacteria bacterium | reverse complement strand
CTTAAGCAACGGCGTCGCGCCTTGGTTGGCAATACAGGCTGCGGTATCTGCGGCGCAGAAACTATCGAGCAAGCGCTGAGTAATACTATGGAGTTTGATCCAATAGAGTTTTCAGGGCCGGCGATAAAGCATGCCGCAATTCAAGCTGCGCTCGCCAACCTAGAGGCGCATCAAGAACTTAACAAAGCGGCGGGCGCTATTCATGCAGCTGCTTGGTGTTCTGTCGATGGTTCAATCGTGCTGTTGCGCGAAGACGTAGGGCGGCACAATGCCTTGGATAAATTGATTGGGGCGGTTGCTAGACAGCGTGCGCAAGGATCGAAGGAGTGCAGCAACGGGTTTATTCTGATTTCATCTCGCGCCAGCTATGAAATGGTCAGTAAAGCTTGCGCGCTTGGTGCTGGCGTACTGGTCGCCGTATCTGGTGTAACGCAATTGGCGGTTGAAACCGCCAATCGGGCGGGCGTTACCTTATTAGGCTTTTCGCGGCCGGGCAGGCATTCAATTTACACCCACCCGAACCGCGTCGAATAAGCCTGCTTATTCAGGCTTATCAAGCTTGCCTTATCGTTAACGATTAGAAGCGCATCAAGTCGATGTTCAATGTCGCCTCTAAAATGAAATCCATCTCACAGGGTTCACCGTTGCACACTGCGGGCTTAAATGGCGTATACATTAGGGCATTCGCAACCAGTTTTGTCATATGCGTGCTGGTGGTGTCGTACATAGCAACCTTTTCAACCTTGCCTTCTGCATTAACGGTAGCAACTGCCATGACTTTACCGCGCTGATCATTTGGGTGCCTTTGTTCAGAGATGGCCTCCCAAATCGGCATCAGTCCGCCAGTAGGAAACGGAGGCTCGTCAGTTTCAGGCATGTTCGAGTAGTTGGCTCTGATTTTAGCTTTGTGCTCCTCAGACAACTCCTCATAGCTTGCGTCTAGTGGAGTAGGCGACGAAATAATTTTTGGTTTTAAGCGAGTGCCAGTCGGCGCATCGCCGTAGACATGGTAGAGCTCTTCTTTTTCAGCGTAAACGGGTGCGCTGGCTAAGATCAGTGCTGATGCGAGTGCGATCAGGGCGCCATAGACTAAATTGGCTTTGGTTCTCGAGTAGTTTTGTTTTGAGTTTTGCATGATTAGGTTGCTGTGTTTTGATTAGAGTTACCAACTTAGACGCGGGTTACTCGGTTTTAGATTCACGCCTTACTTTTTTTTAATCTTAGCTGCGTGTGCAGCGAAAATTTGGGTCAGGAGGCGCAATCCAATTGTCGTTTTTGATTCGAAAAATGCTTAGTGCTTGGCGCTTGTTCAACGTAAGTCAGTATGACGCATCTTTGCTTCACCTCTGCTACACTGGCATAGTTTTAATAAAAAATAGTACGACTTAGATATGACACAGTTAAAAAAATTAGCGATTTTCGCCACAGGCCTTCTAATTGCAGTCAATACACTGGCTCAAGATGAGGCATTTACCTACTCTGTAACGCCGGTTAAAGATGGCATTACCATGTTGCATGGTGCGGGCGGCAACATAGCGGTTTTGGAATCCAACAAAGGCTTGTTGGTAATTGATAATGGCTTCGAAGCCAATAGCCAAGCGTTGCAAGATGCCTTAAGCGAGTTTGGCTCAACCACTCAATACGTCGTTAACACGCACTGGCACGGAGACCATACTGGCGGTAACGCCAGCTTAGGCGACGCGGGCACCATTTTTGCGCACAACAACGTGCGCGTAAGAATGTTAGGGGACGACCCTGAGTCAGCAAACGTTGACGCTCTACCGGTTGTGACTTATGAGGATGGCGTTACCTTCAATTTCGCCGAGCAAACAGTCGAGGCTATCCATCTTCCAACTGGTCACACAGATGGCGATACGGTGGTTTATTTTAAACAAGCCAATGTGTTTCATACTGGCGACCATGTGTTCGCGGGTTGGTTCCCATTTATCGATAAGAACTCAGGTGGCTCGGTTGATGGTTATATCCGTAATGTGCAAGCCATTATCGACATGATCGACGAGGACACGATTGTAATTCCTGGCCACGGGCCACTCATTGGTGTCCAAGACTTGGTTTCGTTCAAGGCCATGATCGTTGCGACTCGAGCAGAGGTCGCCAGCCTAAAAGCGTCTGGTTTAGATCTGGAAGCCGCGCAAGCGAAGGGCTTGGACCCTAAATGGGAA
>CAZOIG010000581.1:0-3051 GCA_964579235.1 uncultured Gammaproteobacteria bacterium | reverse complement strand
AGTAACATTCTGCAAACCAAAAAGCCAGACAACGCAAAAAACAGATCAACACCTGCCCAACCAAGCGTTGCGAGTTTAAATGGTAGCGAAACTAGCCCGAGGTTTTGATCTGAGTTGGGCGTGCAGTGATAGAGTAAGACTAAAAGGATCGCCAAGCCACGCAAGCTGTCTAAACCTGGAATGTAGAGGGGATTCCCGCTCTGGAATGTGGGGGGATTTAGTGCAGGTCGACCTTGGTGTTCAATCATTACGTGAGTTAAAGCATTAGCGTCAAGCGGCTCTAGATATTATCAGAAACTCGTAGAGCCTGATTGGTAGTTACGCACTGCAGAAGGCATAAAAAAGCCCGCAAACTCTCGTTTGCAGGCTATCTGGTGTTGCTCAAAAATCTCAACTAACTTTTCATTTTAAGCAAAAAGTTGAAGATCGTGTCCGCTGTTTTACCGTAAGGAGGTGCCATTAGTTTCATGGCATTCACGTTTGCTTGATAGAACACCGGGCGGAGCTTAGAGCAGGCTATAAAGCCCTCATACCCGTGGTAATGCCCCATACCGCTTGGCCCTACTCCGCCGAAGGGAATGTCGTGTTGACCAACATGAAACAAAGCGTCGTTGACGGTTACCCCACCCGACATGACGTTGTCGATGTAGCGCTGAATCAGCTGTTTGTCTTTACTAAAGGGGTAAAACGCTAGAGGTCGATCGCGCTGGTTTACGTAATCAATCACCTCTTGTTCATCCTTATAAGTGAGCACCATAAGCAAGGGCCCGAAGGTCTCTCGCTGGCGAATGGTCATATCTTCCGTGGTGTCGAGCACGAGGTGCATCGCCAACTTGCGTTTTTCTTTGTTAACGTCTTGATTGTTACCCAAATTCACCACCGTTGCGCCTTTAGCCCGCGCGTCTTCGAGGGTGTCGAGAAGTCTGGCTAAGGATTTATCATCGATGATTGAGGTGTAATCAGGGTGATCAATATCGGGGCAGTGCTCAAGTGCGTAGGCTTTGGCTTTCTCGACAAAGTCATCAACTTGGCTTTCGTGTACGAAAACGTAATCGACATTAGTGCAAATTTGCCCAGCGTTAAGCTGTTTGACGAACATAATCCGATCAACCGCTTTGGACATGGGGTAATTGGGGTCAATCACCGCTGGTGCCTTGCCGCCAAGCTCCAAAATCACTGGCGTTAGATTGGGAGCAGCCGACGCCATAACGGCGCGACCAGTTTGGCCAGACCCTGTAAAAATCATGATATCGAACGGCAGTTTAGAGAACTCTATGCCAACGCCACCGGTTTCCTCAAAAAATTGCAATTTGTCGTCATCAAAATACTTTGGTGCGAGCTCGATCAATAAGCGCGACAAGGCAATGGAGTTTTCCGACATCTTCACCATCGCTCGGTTGCCCGCAGCGAACACCGCAGTCAACTGAGAAAAGCTCAAATTCAGCGGAAAATTCCATGGAATAATAAGCCCCGCAACGCCCAAGGGCTGAGGGATCACGCGGTTCTTCGCGCCCAAGAACATGGTTTTATCAACATGGCGCTTTTGCACCTTCATCCACTTTTTAAGATGCTTGATGGTGTCGTTAATCCCGTCGGTTACTGACATAACCTCGGTAAATAGCGTTTCGTGCTTAGAACGGTTGCCGTAATCGGTATTAATCGCGTCAACAATGGCATCACGATTTTCGTTAACTAAAGCTTTTAGGCTCAACAAATCGGCTTTGCGTTGTTGATAACTGGGCGCGGGATCAGCCAAATACGCGGCTTTTTGTAACTTCAGAGCATTCGCGAGGTGCTCGGGCGCATCTGCGGGGATTGATACGCTTTGAAGGCGCAAAGAATCTGGGTTGTGATGTGCGTTCATGGGTTCTCCTTTGGGTAAACTTAGTGCGGCATAAATAGCGCTGCATAAACAGCGCTGTATCAATAAAGTGCGCTGTCTCGGCACACGGTCTCTAGCCTTAATGCGCTCTGATTCTGTAATCCGTAACCACAATATACGAATCCGATCATGATTACGTATAGTACTGCGCGATTGGCTAACTGTCTAAGGGCGCTGCGTCATCGCGTTAACTCTTTTCTGATTTCAGCGACAAAGATACCTATCCTCTTACACCCCCTACTTCTGTGCTTCAAGCGGCAAAATGGAACTCTTTGGTGAAAAGCTTGGTTTATTCGGGTGCGCTCTCGTCCTCGTCTAACAATAAGTTATAAACAGGCGCGAGTGCGCCGGCAGCATTAACGGCATTGCCAAGCTGTGGCCTGTAAGTGAGTAACGTACAGACCATGCGGTTAGATTGTTGTGGGGTAAACCGCTCCATGCAACGATCGCGGTTATAGTTCATGAAATTGTCTTCCGCTCGAAAACTACCGCAGCTTACCGACGCAGGACACGAATCTTCTTCGTTGAAGTAAGGTTCAGATTCAGCCGGCGTATCAACGATCAAATCGCCAGACGAAAAACCGTTAGCACATTGATTTATCTCTGAAAACGTGTGAAACAGTCCTAAATAATGGCCCACTTCGTGAGTGAGTGTTTTGCCTTGATCGAAGAAACCAAAACCATTATTGCGACCACCTATGCTCTCAGACAGCATGGTAATGCCGTCGATGGTCGAACCTGCTGTGCCGCCATTAGGCAGGTAAGCGAAGCCCAGAAATCCACCTGCGGCGTTGGTATACACATTCATGAAACGATTTTGATCCACACCCAAGGCTTGCTTGTACTGAAGCTCAAAAGCACCTTTATCGTTATACCAATTGTTGTTGACACTGCGAGTTATGCCAGCCAATTCAAACTGCAAACGCGTATTAACGCTGCCCGCCGCTTGAGAACCCGAAATGGCGAGGAAATCTTCATTGAGTGCATCCATTTGCGCGTTAATGCGCGCATCACTGATTGCGCCCTGACCGTTGGTGCCTTGAATTACGTGAAACCAGACTTTAATGACTAAGCCGCGAGACAAGTCATATTTGTCTTGAATGCGTGTCAGCGAAAAAGTGCAGTCGCCAACTGGGTTCGCTTGTTGTTGGACAAGGCCTGAGCTTCTG
>CAZOIG010000580.1:0-7809 GCA_964579235.1 uncultured Gammaproteobacteria bacterium | reverse complement strand
TAGCATCAAGCCTGACTTGGTTCTGTACGACGCCGGTGTGGATGTGTTTGACGCAGACCCGCTGGGCTTGCTGAGTGTAAGTGAAGCGGGCTTACGGGCAAGAGATCGAATGGTGCTAGAGACTGTAAGAGCCGCATCAATTCCAATCGCCACGGTGATCGGTGGTGGCTACGATACGGATCAAGCGGCCTTAGCCAAACGCCATGCAATTGTGGTGGAAGAGGCCCACCGTTTGTATGAGGCTGAATCGGCGTAATGTTTGCCTAAACGATCAGTTCAGAGACGGGTTAAAACGAGATACAAAAAAAGCAGCTCAAGATTGGCTTAAGCTGCTTTGATGTTGATTAGCCCTAAAGTCGCTTACAGCGTGAACTTGCTGTCGTAGTGACGTAGGCTGTACAAGGCATAGCACGCCGCCAACATGGGCCAAGCAGCAAAAAACAGCAGGTTAGGGCTCTCAAACGCATTCAAATAATTGTTAATCGGTGTAATCGTAGAAACACCGTGAATGATCAAAACAATCAAATAGGTGATGTCTTTAAAGCGGCCGACAACAAATAGCGCAATCAAGATTAGCTCCGCAATCGCTATGCCGAGCATAACTTGCTCGCCGATCCCACCGATGAAGTAGAAATGTTCATACACTGCAATCGCGTGAGCAGGGTTAATGATTTTGTCGATCGTCCACATGGTCAGCACCAGCGCGATGCTGATGCGCATTAAAAACAGCGGGGTAGTGAGTTTCTTTTCCATTTTAATTACCTCATCTTATGGTTGTTGATGGTTCGTACGCTAATGCAAACGGCTTAGCGATGCGACTAATTGGCCCGACTAAGTCGTACGGCTGTGTCGTATGGCTGAGCCGTAC
This sequence comes from uncultured Gammaproteobacteria bacterium, assembly GCA_964579235.1. Lineage (GTDB taxonomy): Bacteria > Pseudomonadota > Gammaproteobacteria > Arenicellales > Arenicellaceae > Arenicella. The sequence continues at coordinate 6,941 of CAZOIG010000580.1, read as the reverse complement.
GCCTCAGCCGGAAGCATTATCCAAATGCGCGTCGAATTTCTTCTGCAAGTATTGCGAAGCCTCTTTGAATTTTGTCTTCGGGCTGCGCGTAGTTAATGCGCAAGCACTCTTGGCGGTGTCGCCAGCTTGGATCTATATCAATAAAAAAGTCTTCCCCTGGGATCACTAAAACATGACGTGTTTTAAGCCTCTCGTACAGCTCTTTGCTGCTAATGGGCAAGCCTTCAACCCAAAACCACATAAAGAAAGCACCTTCAGGTTTGTGGAATTTTACGGGTAGATCGGCAAAGTGTTCGTAGAAGCAGGCTTTGGCGAAGTCAATTTTCGCTTGATAGTAAGGCTTAAGCACGTTTTCGCACAGCGACTCGATCTCACGGTCTTCGATCATCCGCGTCATTAAAGCGGCGCCCATGCTGTGCGGTGCGAGCGTCACAATCGAGCTAATGCGCCCAAATAGAGCGATGATGTCGGGTTCGGCGACAACAATGCCAGTGCGCGCACCAGGCAAGCCCAGCTTGGATAAAGACATACATAAGATGGTGTTACTGTTCCAAAACGGTGAGACGTCTTCGTAAATCACATTTGGAAAAGGCTGACCGTAAGCATTGTCAACAATAAGAGGAATGTTGTGCTGCAATGCCAACTCGTTCAATTTCGCGAGTTCGTCATTGGTGACAACATTACCCGTAGGATTAGTTGGCCGCGATAAACAAATTGCGGCAACGTCTTCATCAATCTCTAAACTGTCGAAATCGATTCGGTACTTAAACATCCGCTCGCCGAGTTCTTCAATGGTAGGCAAGTTGGCGGCAAACATTTGCTCTGTTATGCCCGCGTCGGCGTATCCAATGTACTCCGGTGCCAGCGGGAACAGGATTTTTTTGCTACTGCCGTCAGGCATCGCGCCCGCCAAGGCATTGAATAGATAGAAAAAGCTGTTTTGGCTGCCATTGGTGAGCGCTATGTGGTCCGCGCTCAAGTCCCATTGGTAGTGCTCGTTAAGATAATCAGCTAACACTTCGCGAAAACGCTGGTTACCATGCGGTCCATCGTAGGTGCCAGTGGCGTGCCCAAATTCGCCGCTGCTCACCAAGCGTTGCATTTCTTTAGCAAATAATTCTTGTGCTTCTGGAATAAAGGCGGGGTTACCGCCGCCTAGCATGCAGAGGTCAGGATGGCCTTTAACAAAGGCATCACCAAGGTCAGCCATAAGCTGATTGATACCGGTTGGTCGGTAAAATTTGGAACCGAATTTTGAGAGTTGCATTAGATAATCGTTAATTCTTTATTTGGTGCTCAACAGTGCGTGCTGCGATCTTGAGAGTAAGGGCGTATTAACTATTTAGTGAACTATTTAGTGAACTATTTAGCTAACCCTGCAGCTTACTCTATGGACGTCTTTCACGATCGATGTTGTGTGCTAAAACGGGCAGTCGTCCTGCGCCTTTAATTGCGCGGATGCTACCATTTTGCGCTCAAAAATTCTTCGATTTCAGCTCATCATTTTTCGCTTACGTCACTAGATTAAGCGCTTCGCCACGTAAGTGCGATTCGATATTTTTTGCCAGGGTTTGCATCAAGCTTTGCATCGCGGCATCGCTCGCCCATGCTACGTGTGGCGTTATGATTACATTAGCTCGGTCGGCTATCGAGAGTAGAGCGTTTGACGATTCGGGCGGTTCCACACTTAGCACATCAAAGCCGAGCCCTGCGATGGTTTTATTTTTAATTGCCTCCACGGCGGCATTCTCATCCACAATTCCTCCGCGCGCTGTGTTAATCAAAATTGCGTCGCGCGGCATAAGGGCGAGTTCTCGTTTACCGATAAGACCACGAGTTGATTCGTTTAGATCACAATGCAGGCTGACAACGTGTGAGGTCTTGAGCAATTCGTCCAGTTCCAGATAGCGCGCAATGCGGCTGTGTTTGTCTCGTCTTGAGGTGTACACCACTTGCATGCCCAAGGCATGCGCCAATTGCGCTGTGGCCTGACCCAACTCGCCAAAGCCAATGATGCCCAGAGTAGAATTTTTCAGATCTTTGATCGGCTCTGCGAACAGGCAGAAGGTCTCGCTGTTCTGCCAATCGCCAGCAATCACTGCACTACGATAGCTAAGCAATTGGCGACGTAAGGCGAGCATCACTGAGACCACATGCTCAGGCACCGTAACACTGGCGTATGAAGGGATACGGCTTACGTTTATGTTGAGAGCCTTACAGGCTTGAATGTCGACATTGTTGTAGCCAGTTGCTGCGACCGCGATATGCTTTAGCGTTCTGCACTGTTTAAGGATTTCGTGGTTTAAGATCACTTTGTTACTGATCACTACATCGGCGTCTTTAATTCGTTCTAAGGTTTGCGCCGGGTTAGTGCTTGAATATTCTCTAACCGTTTGTGTGTGGCCGCTTTGGTCTACGATTGCGGGCAGTTTAATGTGACTGGCAACGCTATTGCTGTCGAGGAAAACGATGTTGGCCATGTGATCTATTAAATGAGTTGAGCGATTTGGGTTTTTGCGACCCTTAGAGTCGAGTTTTAACCAGACCTTAGGCGCGATTATCGCATTTGTACAGCGCAGTCGTTACACTATGGTGTGTAAGACCACACAGCTTTGTGATTGTGGTTTTAGTGAGTACGGCTGCCCAATTGCCGCTCAATTTTCTTAGTTACTTTTTATGGGAGTTTGATTGTGTCTGAAAACGTAAATGCCATAGATCAATTCGTGATTGCTCTGGATCAGGGTACAACCAGTTCGCGAGCTGTACTGTTTGATCACAGTGCCGAGATTGTTGACGTTTCTCAGCTAGAGTTCAGTCAGCATTTTCCGAAACCAGGCTGGGTGGAACACGACGCGACCGAGATATGGGAGAGCCAGTTCTCCGTGCTCCAGCGTTTGGTTGCCAATAATCAGCTGTATCCCAGTGACATTGCGGCCTTGGGGATTACCAATCAGCGCGAGACGACGGTGGTGTGGAATAAACACACGGGTGAACCGGTGTACAACGCGATTGTTTGGCAAGACCGCCGCACCGCCGCGCGCTGTGATGAGCTTAAAGCCCAAAATTGGGCAGAGGCCATTCGTGAAAAAACAGGCTTAATCTTAGATGCTTATTTTTCCGCGACTAAGCTCGAGTGGATACTAAATAATGTTGATGGCGCGCGAGCCGCGGCTGAGGCAGGCGATTTATTGTTTGGGACCGTTGATACTTGGGTAATCTGGAAGCTCACCGAGGGCAGGGTGCATGCCACTGACCCCAGTAATGCAGCCCGCACCATGCTGATGAACATCAATAATGGAGCATGGGATGCCGAATTGCTTGAGTTATTCAAGATACCCCAGTCCATGCTGCCTGAGATTAAAGACAGTTCTGATGACTTTGGGCATTTCAGTTTTCAAGGTCAAGATGTAGTCATTGCAGGTGTAGCAGGTGACCAGCAAGCGGCCTTGTTTGGCCAAACTTGTTTTGAAAAAGGCATGGCTAAGAACACCTATGGTACGGGCTGTTTTATGCTGATGAACACGGGCTCTGAGCGTATCAATAGCGAGAGCGGCTTACTCAGCACCATTGCATGGTCGATAAATGGCCAAACCACGTATGCGCTGGAGGGCAGCGTTTTCATCGCGGGTGCCGCGATTCAGTGGCTGCGGGATGAGCTTAAGTTTTTTGAAGACGCCAGTGAATCTGAAGCCTTAGCGCGTGCTGCTCATCCAGAAAGCCGTTTGGTAGTGGTACCAGCGTTTGCTGGTTTGGGCGCGCCGCATTGGGATATGTACGCGCGCGGCGCTATCTTTGGCCTGACCCGCGATTCCGGACAAGCCGAGATTACCAAAGCCACTCTTGAGTCGTTGGCCTACCAAATCTTTGATGTACTGAATGCGATGGAACACGACAGCGGCATTGGTCTGAAGCAGCTGAATGTAGACGGCGGTGCGATCGCCAACAACTTTCTAGCCCAATTTCAGGCCGATGTTTTGCAAAAGCCAGTGGCACGCCCGAAAGTCCTGGAGTCCACGGCCTTAGGCGCGGCCTATTTAGCCGGCTTGAAAGTAGGCTACTGGACTATGGACGACCTCAGCAAAGTAAAAGAAGTTGAACGAGAGTTTACTCCCGAGATGAGTAAATCCGATGCCGAGCGGCTCATTACACGCTGGCATAAAGCGGTAGAACGCAGCAAAGAGTGGGTGGAAGACGATGAGTGATGATTCTCGAGTGGACTCTATAGAGGTTAAAGTTGCCTTTTTGGAGGATGCTTTACAACAACTCAGCGACGAGTTTTTGGTCTTGCAGAAAGAAATGCAGGGGCTTAAGTTGCTCAACCAACAGCTCAAAAGCAAGGTGCAAACCCTTCAGGCAAGCTCAGAGGTAGTCGACGCGATCGATGCGGAACGACCACCTCACTACTAATATAATAGTTCCACAGAGGGTGCTGTTTGCCTTCGGACGAAAATAGTTGGTTTTGTACAGTACTGTATAAAAGTACTGATAGCCGATGGTGATTTCGAGAAATTAGCGTAGCAATAGCATAATTTTTTCCACCCAAAACTGCGTTTCAACTAGCCCAAAGCCTTTATCTATAAGGCTTTAGAGTCAAAAATACGAATTTATAGAAAAAACACTAAATACTGTTGACCTATACAGTATTACTGTATAAATTATCAGCACATACAGGCACGAGAGATTTCATGTGCTCCTAGCGGCAATATTGTAAAGGAGCATCGCGCAAAACGCAGAGTCACCAGCCACTATCTAGAAGCACAGATTTAACAAGAAGCACACATTTAAAAGCACCAATTCAGGAGACACCATGGACGACAACAAAAGCAAAGCGTTAGAAGCTGCATTAACCCAGATTGAGCGCCAATACGGCAAGGGCTCAGTTATGCGCATGGGCGACGCTGAAATAGGCGCTGGAATCGAGGCAGTACCAACTGGCTCGCTAGGCCTAGACATCGCTCTTGGGATTGGCGGACTACCACGTGGACGAGTGGTAGAGATATACGGCCCTGAATCGTCGGGTAAAACCACGCTGACTTTACAAGTGATCGCTGAGGCGCAAAAACTCGGTGGAACAGCTGCATTCATCGATGCTGAGCATGCCTTGGACCCAAATTATGCGGGTCGTTTAGGTGTCGATATTGATGAGCTGTTAGTATCTCAGCCTGATACAGGTGAGCAAGCTTTGGAAATCGCGGATATGTTGGTCCGATCTGCAGCAGTAGATGTGATCGTAATCGACTCAGTAGCGGCGTTGACACCTAAAGCTGAAATTGAAGGCGACATGGGTGACTCTCACATGGGTTTACAGGCACGTTTGATGTCACAAGCTCTGCGCAAGCTCACAGCAAATATTCAAAAGGCGAATACCTTGGTTATTTTCATTAATCAAATTCGTATGAAGATTGGCGTAATGTTTGGTAATCCTGAAACAACCACTGGCGGTAACGCACTTAAGTTTTATTCGTCAGTCCGCTTAGATATTCGCCGCATCGGTGCAATCAAGAAAGGCGATGAAATTTACGGTAACCAAACTCGCGTTAAAGTAGTTAAGAACAAAGTGGCACCGCCGTTTAAGCAAACCGAATTTGATATCTTGTACAACGAAGGTATTTCGCGCGAGAGTGAGCTAATCACACTGGGCGTTGAGCACGATATTGTTGAAAAGTCCGGCGCTTGGTATAGCTATGACGGCACGCGAATCGGCCAAGGTAAGGACAACGTTCGGGACTACTTAAAAGAGCACAAAGAGACAGCTCAAGAGATTGAGGATAAAATTAGAGCCGCTTTGGGTGTTGGCGGTGAGCAGAGCGCTGAAGATGTTGAAAAAGCGGTTCTCGACGAAGCAGCGGCGATTGCTGCGGATGCTAAAGCAGGACCTAAGACTAAGGCTACAGCCAAAGAAGAATCCGAATAAGCTTAGGACTGACTGATCTGACCTCAAGCTATTGAGATTTAGGATCCCAAAAGGCACTCGCCTAGAGCACCCATAGTGGAGCTTTTAGCGGTGCCTTTTGCGTGCTTGGTTTTCAAAACTCAGCACACCAAATTGATATTGGCTTTGTCTAGAGCGAGAGGATTAACTTGTGAGAATTCTAAAACCACCTCGTAAAAGCCGAGGAAACACTCAGAGCGATCAAACGGAATCGCGGCCATCTTCTCGTTCACATTCTGAGACATCCACTCTCTCGACCAATAAGTGTACGTCAGATGTTTCGATGGCTGGTGGCTCAGATGTAACACAGACCTTTGAGCAAGCCACAGCTGAATTTGCACCCGACGCTGGCGTCAAAACCAGAAGGTCGGGGCGACATGGCGATAAGTCTCAGTACGCTGAGAAAAAGCCGAGCAAGGCCAAAAAGCCTGTATCGATAATCCACAAGTCGATCGACTTATTGGCACGCAGAGAGCACAGCGTATATGAGCTAAAACAAAAGCTTAAGCAGCGACAGTATTCAGATACTGAAATTGATGAAGCCATCGAGCGCTTATTGGCAGATGATCTAGTCAGTGATGAGCGTTTTACCGAAGCCTATGTTAGGCATAGGGCTATGCGAGGGTTTGGGCCCAGCAAGATTGCCCTAGAGTTGAAAACCAAAGGTGTTGATGCTGTCTTACTAGAAGAATACGTCGATGCGTCATCTGCTGTTTGGTTGGAACGAGCGCGCGAGTCGTATACAAAGAAGTTTGGTCATACCGCGCCTTCTGATTATGCCGAGTGGACTAAACGTGCGCGATTCTTGCAGGGTAGGGGTTTTACTTCGAGCATCATTCAGAACGTTTGTCCTTCAATTGAGTTCGATTAGCGCTGTTTTATTTGATCGGGTACTTAATAACGACTGATTTAAGTGCTTACTCTTTTCGCCAAGGTACGTTTGAAAAGCGTTGTCCATTTAAAATCTCGCCGATTCGAGTGTTGCGGACGAACAATTGGTAGGTGAGTA
>CAZOIG010000579.1:0-1653 GCA_964579235.1 uncultured Gammaproteobacteria bacterium | reverse complement strand
GACCGACTCTTTCTTGAAGAACTCTTGATAAAACAAAAGCGCAATCGGAAGAGCAAAAATAAGGCTTGGCCAGACCTGAGAAATGAGAGGCCAACTCATGGTCTTTAGAAACGTGGTCGCTGCGTTAGTAATTTGAATAGGCTCGGACAAGTCAACGCGCGGCTGGATGAGGATTAGGCTCAGTCCGATTAAACCAACGATCAAACATGCCGCAAAGGTTGCGCTGTGTTGCTTGATTCGTACACCTTGCTTTACGGCCATCAATAAAGCCACGCCCGCCACGGCAAAGCTTGCGAAGGTGCCGCCAGATAAAGTGAGTGGTGCGCACATTAAGCAGAGCAAGCCAAACCACCATCCTCGAGATATAAGTGGACTGCTTATGTACCAACAACCCAACACGCTAAACATCAACATCGTGTAAGTATGCGTTTGCACACCCCAAATGATGTTAACCAGCGCAATTGGAAAACACCAGAAGCCGACAATCGCGGCAATAGGCAGCATCGCGCTCGCAGAGCTCAGTTCTCGTATGCATAGGCGTAGTAGAAAAACGCCAGTCAACCCCCATAGCAGCGAGTTAAATACCATGGATATTCTTGGGTCCCATTGATGCTGATTGGCCTCAAAGAACAGAATAGAGATCAGTCGGTTAAAGACTAAGCGGTGCTCATTGGCGTTAACAAAAATATCGGCTAACTGGATGGTTCCAGTTTGATAAAGGTGCAACAATTTGCCGATTTCGTAGTCATCCCAATACGGAAATGCATCCCCGTAGATCGCGATAATCGATAAACGTATCCCCACCACGACAGTAAAAAAGCCTAATAAAATCAGGGGTGTGGGCGATATTGTCTTCAGAGAACTCATGTGTGTATTGGATCGAGATACTGTTTGCAGTATTCAGTCTTCGGCGTTGAACGCTCAGTTTATCGCACTTAAGGTGCGTTAGATCGGTTTTTCTCCATGCTTGAGCTTCTCAGAGCCGCGCGTTTTAATCGATTTAGCGACGCTCGTGCGGATAACACCAGCGTTCTCTGATAAACTCAGCCGTCAATCTATATGGGTGATTTTCGCAGCCCACTTTTTACAGTAATGAAAAGAGAAACGACCAACAAAATCCGGTGGGTGCTCGAAGAGTTATTGCCACCTGTACTCCATGATTCGCGCTTCATGCGGTGGCTTTATCGCTTTAAATTTGGCGATATGATTGACGATCTCGCCGAATTTAGGCGACGCGCGCCGTTCTTAACAGTTGAAGAATACCGCGATCTTTACGAGCGCATGCCCCGCATACAAGACGAAACTGATTGTTCTCAAATCTGTATCGACGAAATCACTAAAGCCTTAGTCCCCGGGAGCGTGGTTGATATCGGTTGTGGAACCGGCTTTTTACTCAATCAAGTCAGAGCTAAACGCGATGACCTGACGTCTTTCACTGGCGTAGATTATGTATTGAACGAGACGCCAGAAGAAGCCAACGGCATAACTTTTGTTGAAGCGCCTGTGGAGAACTTACCATTTAAAGACAATGAGTTTGACAACGTGATTTGTACGCATGTACTCGAGCACATTCTGGATATCCAAGCGGCCATCGCTGAACTTCGCCGAATCACTGCGAAGAAGTTGATCATCGTGGTACCACTTGAGCGCGAG
>CAZOIG010000578.1:0-2046 GCA_964579235.1 uncultured Gammaproteobacteria bacterium | reverse complement strand
GTTGGATCTTAGTTCGCGATACGCCCAAAATTGCAACTTCAGGGGCGTTGACGATTGGCGTGAAGCTGGTGCCGCCAATACCGCCTAAGCTTGAAATTGTGAAACAGGCGCCACTCATATCACTCATCGTAAGTTTTTTATCGCGAGCCTTAACCGCAAGATCGCCCATTTCCTTGGCGATATCCGCCACCGAAAGAGTATCCGCATCTTTTATCACCGGGACCACAAGACCCTCAGGGGTATCCACTGCGATGCCAACGTTGTAGTACCCCTTCAGGATTAGCTCTTTGCCGTCTTCGGACAGCGAGCTGTTGAATTGCGGGTACTTTTGCAATGCTTTAACGACAGCTTTAACAATAAAGGCCAATGGCGACAGTTTAATGCCGTTGTCGAGTCGAGCGTATTCTTCATTGAGCTGCTTTCTAAAGGATTCTAGATCGGCTATTTGTGCTTCATCGTTATGCGTAACGTGCGGTACGTTCAACCAAGATCTATGCAAATTCTGTGCGGTAAGCTGCTTAATGCGGTTAAGCGGTTGGCGGCTAGTGCTGCCAAACTTGCTGAAATCAGGATTTATGATGCTTGGAATTCCACTGCCAGAAGCAGGGCTTGACGCAGACTGGCTACCCGAAGTGCCCGCACTCAGGCGATTTTTCACCCATGCTTTGACGTCATCTTTGGTGACTCTGTCTTTGCGCCCAGTACCTTTAATCTGGCTTAGATCCGCACCCAATTCTCGCGCGAATCGACGAATACTCGGTGATGCGTGCGACTTAGACCCGGAAGTGACGGGCGCGTTGCCTGCACTTTGATTGGCCGGTGCAGGCGCTGACGCTGACGCGGTCGCGGACTGTGCTGGTGTCGAATCACTCGCTTTTGCGTCATTGGCAAACAGTGAGGCTTGTTGCGCAGCCGATTTTGTCTCTGACTTCGTACCACTGTTGGAAGAACTGGCGTCGCCTGAAGTCGTGAGCGTAGCGATTACGCTACCAGTGCTGACATCATCCTCAAGGCTGACCTTAATGTCGCCAATTACGCCAGCGGCAGTACTGGGTACTTCCATGCTGGCTTTGTCGCTTTCTAAGGTGATGAGCGTGTCGTCCACGTCAACGCTATCGCCAGAGCTAACTAGAATTTCAACAACTTTGGCAGAGTCACCGCCAATATCAGGTACGACCAAGTCTATAGTGGTTGTTTCGTTTGAAGCTGCAGGAGCCGAAGTTTCTGCGCTGTCTGCTGTAGTTTGAGTCCTTGCTGCTTGGGTTGGCTCCGCCGCGACGTCACTAGATGTGTCGGGCACGGCCCCACCAGCCGCGTCGCGCAGCACCTCGATCAATGCATCGCCTTGGCTGACATCAGCATCCAGTTGCACAATGATGGATTGCACGGTTCCAACTGCGGTACTGGGTACTTCCATGCTGGCCTTATCACTTTCTAGCGCGATGATCGGATCATCAACACTGATGTGGTCGCCGGGTTTGACTAAGATCTCAACTACTTTGGCTGAATCGCCACCGATATCAGGAACTTTAACGGTGACGAGGTTCTTGTTTTTTGCTGGTGTAGGGTCGGGCATTATTGTTTCGCTCGAGGGTTCTTCAATGTTGGTTTGGAACAGCATAAGGGGGGTCAAAAGACTGATGCCATCGCCTTCTTGCACGATAAGCTCCTCGACCACTCCATCCATTGAAGCGGGCAGAGGCTCCTCCTTACCATTGTTTATGATGGTAAATAGGGCATCGCCTTGCTTGACTGAGTCACCCTCAGATACTTCTGTTCTCAGTATCTTTGCGCCACGCAGTTGCATGGTTTCTGGTGCTGTTAGTTCTAAATATTTAATCATTGTTTTTTCTTTAATGTGCCCAATTGCATCGGAATAGTGCACCCAAATAGTGCGCCTAAATGTTGCTAAGCACGAGACCAAACTCGTGCTGGTGTTTACCCCAAATTAAAGCATAACGCTGATTAAAGCCTATCAGGAATTGGCTTCTTCGTATCAATGTTGAACATCTTAATGGCTTTATTTACTGTGGCCTTGTCCACACT